>NZ_JBWQQI010000022.1:0-136840 GCF_056619545.1 Paraburkholderia sp. SSBN10T | reverse complement strand
GTGCAGGAAATGGCCGCCGATCGAATCGTCGTCGGTTTCGACCTCGATGCGTTTGCCGTTGTGCGAGTAGTGGTACCAGTAGAGCAGCATCGAGCCAAGCGAGGCCATCAGCCGGTCGGCGATGTCGCGTGCGCCGGGCAGGTTGTGGTCGTCCTTCTCGGGCAGCACGGTGCCGAGCACCGAGACGCCGGTGCGCATCACGTCCATCGGATGGGCGGCGGCCGGAATCCATTCGAGCGCGGCCTTGACGTTGGCGGGCAGGCCGCGCAGCGCCTTCAGCTTCGTCTTGTACGCGCTGAGTTCGGCCTGGGTGGGCAGCTTTTCGTGCACCAGCAGGTAGGCGATTTCCTCAAATTCGCAGGTGCTGGCGATGTCGAGAATGTCGTAGCCGCGGTAATGCAGGTCGTTGCCGGTCTTGCCGACCGTGCACAGGGCGGTGTTGCCCGCCGTCACGCCCGAGAGCGCCACGGACTTCTTCGGCTTGAATGCGCCTGCTGCCGGCGTGCTGTTATCTGCTTCGCTCATGGTGTCGTCCTCTTGCTCCTGAATGCGGGATTATTTGTGCGCGGCGAACAGGGCGTCGAGTTTTTCCTCGTACGCGTGATAGCCGAGATACTTGTACAGATCGGCGCGCGTCTGCATGGTTTCCACGGCGGCCTTCTGCGTGCCGTCGCGCTTGACCGTCTCGTAGAAATTGAGCGCCGCCGCGTTCATCGCGCGATACGCGCCGCAGCAGTACAGCGCGATATCGACATTCGCTTCGCGCAGCTCGGTGGTGGTGAAGAATGGCGTCGAGCCGAATTCGGTCAGGTTCGCGAGGATCGGCACCTTGACGGCGGCCTTGAAGCGGCGGTACTCGTCGAGCGTCTGCATCGCTTCCGGGAAAATCATGTCCGCGCCGGCTTCGACATAGGCCACCGCACGGTCGATCGCGGCATCGATGCCTTCGGCGGCGGCCGCGTCGGTGCGCGCCATGATGACGAACTGGTCGTCGGTGCGGGCATCGACGGCCGCCTTCACACGGTCGACCATTTCCTCTTTCGCGACCACTTCCTTACCCGGACGGTGTCCGCAGCGCTTTTGTCCAACCTGGTCTTCGAGGTGGACCGCGGCGACGCCGGCCTTGATGAACGAACGCACGGTGCGCGCGATGTTGAAGGCGCCGCCCCAGCCGGTGTCGATATCGACCAGCAGCGGCAGGCCGGTGGCGTCGGTGATGCGGCGCGCGTCGATCAGCACGTCGTCCATGGTGCTGATGCCGAGGTCGGGGATGCCGAGCGAATTGGCGGCGACTCCGCCGCCCGACAGATAAACCGCCTTGAAGCCGACGGCCTCGGCCATTTTCGCCGCGTACGCGGTGATGGCGCCGACGACCTGCAGCGGTTGTCCTTCTGCGACTGCCGTGCGGAATTTCGCGCCGGCGCTGGTGGGTTGTCTGGTTGAGCTCACGTATGTCTCCCGGTGATATTGGGACACTGTAGTGCAAGGAGCAGGCCAGCGTGGACCCGGGAGGTTAAGTCGTTGATTAACCTTGCGTTTGCGGGATCGGGTTCATGCGCTTTGATTTCATAAGTGGAATTCCATATTTCATAACTGAAACCATGGGTTCATAATGGCCGTTCTTCCGTCTTGAGCGCCGCCCCGGCGGCCAGCCATGAACCGACCTTCCGAACCCGGCTCCCGGCCCCGCGTCTGGGCCATCGGCATCAGCAAGCTGCGCGACCTGTTTCGCGATATCGCCGACGAATACGACAGCCGCGCCGAATTGCGGCTGGTGTCGCGCGGCTATGAAGACGCCGTCAACGAAATCGCCGCGGCGGGCAAGGACCGTCCCGACGTGGTGGTCGCGGCCGGCTCGAACGGCACCTATCTGAAGGCGCGCGTGGACATGCCCGTGGTGTTGATCGCGCCAACCGGTTTCGACGTCATGCATGCGCTGGCGCGGGCGCGCCGCGATGCGTCGTCGGTGGCGCTCGTCACCTATGGCGAAACGCCTGCCGAAGTGCGCCGCTTCGTGGCGGCCTATGGGATCGACGTGGTGTTCGCGGCGTATCAGTCGGCGCAGGACGCGGAGGCCTGCGTGCTCGACTTGCGCGATCGCGGCGTGGGGACCATCGTGGGCCCGGGTCTCGTGACCGACCTCGCCACGCGCGCCGGCATGGAGTCAGTGTTTCTTTACTCGCGCGCTTCGGTGCGTGCCGCGTTCGATACCGCGCTTGAAGTCGCCCAGGCGACCTGGGGCGAAGCGGTGCGGCGGCATCGTCTCGACAACGTATTGCAGCACTTGCGCGACGGTGTGGTCGCGCTCGACGCCCAGGGCCGCGTCGAAGCCATCAATCAGCGTCTGGCGCTGGTGCTCGGCATCGAACCCGCTGCGGCGGTGGGCCGTGCGCTGCTCGAACTCGCGCCCGATCTGGCGGGCGCCGCCCCGGATGCCGAAGGTGAATCGCTGGAAACCCTGCGCGGCATCAGCTACGTCGTGCATCGCGGGCCGTTGGTCGACAACGGCGTGACGACGGGCACGGTGCTGACGTTTCAGGAGTCGCGCGCCGTGGAGCGGCTCGACCGGACGCTGCGCTCGCGGCAGCGCGCACAGCAGTTCGTGGCGCGTTACCGGCTCGACGATCTGGTCGGCACCTGTGCCGCGATCGAACGGGTCCGGCAACTGGTGCAGCGCTATGCGAAGTCGGACGCCACCGTGCTGATTCGCGGCGAGAGCGGGACCGGCAAGGAGATGGTCGCGCAGAGCCTGCATCATCTGAGCGGGCGGCGCGACTTTCCGTTCGTCGCGCTCAATTGCGGCGCGTTCCCGGAGGCGCTGCTGGAGAGCGAGCTGTTCGGTTACGAAGAGGGCGCGTTTACGGGCGCGCGGCGCGGCGGCAAAGCAGGGCTGATCGAAGCGGCACACCGTGGCACGCTGTTTCTCGATGAGATCGGCGAAATGCCTTTGCCGCTGCAAAGCCGCCTGCTGCGCGTGCTGCAGGAACGCGAAGTGGTGCGGCTCGGCTCGACCGAGCCCACGCGAATCGATGTGCGGATCGTGGCGGCGACGCATCGTGCCTTGACGACGGCGGTGGAAGCCGGCGAGTTCCGCGCCGATCTCTACTATCGGCTCAACATTCTCAACATCGCGTTGCCGCCGTTGCGCGAGCGGCTGGCGGATCTTCTGCCGCTGGCGGCCGAGTTGCTATGCCAGGCGGCGCGCCGCGAGCCGCGCCTCGCGGCACGCATTCGTACTGCGGACGAGGCGTCGAGCGTGCTCGCGACGGTCGGCGAAGCGCTGAGCGCGCATGCATGGCCGGGTAACGTGCGGGAATTGCAGAACGTGATCGAGCGGATCGCCGTCGAACTGGCTTACTCGGATGACGCGGCGTTGACGAACGAGGTGTTGCAGTCGATCGCGCCGGAATTGTTCGCGCGGCAAGAAGGGGCAGCCAATGACGCGGCGTTGACCTTGCGCCAGCGCAGCCGCCGGGTGGAAGCGGACGAGATACGCGCCGCGCTGGAGGCGTTCAACGGCGACCGGGATCAGGTGTGCGAGGCGTTGGGGATCAGCAAGACGACGCTGTGGCGCAAGTTGAATGCGGCAGGGTGAGTGCGCGCAGCCAGGCTGGAAACTGCATGGGAAGCGGCTCCGGCCTCGGACAAAGAGGCGTCCGGTTGACGGGAGACTTGACCATTATTGACACAAATCTGCAACGACCCTGCCGCCATGCAAGCTTATGATGTCGAACGCATGCATGCCGCGACCGGCGGCATGCTGCTTCCGCAGTATCTGCCCAGTAAGGAGAGTTCGAAATGAGCATTTTCGGTGACATCGTCAACAAGTTGTTCGGCAAGGCAAAGCCCGATCAACCGCCGCCTGCCACAGAGCCGACACCCGACCCCGCAGCGGCTCAAGCTGCCGCTCCGGATGCCGCACCCGCGCCCGCGCCGCTGGCGGACGTCGATGTCGCGGCCGTGATGGACCAGTTCGTGAGCGAGAGTGGTCAGACGTTGAACTGGCGCACCTCGATCGTCGATACGTTGAAGGCGCTCGGCGTCGACAGCAGTCTCGAGCATCGCAAGCAGCTCGCGCAGGAACTCAAGTACAGCGGCGACATGAACGATTCCGCCAGCATGAACATCTGGTTGCACAAGCAGGTGATGCAGGCGTTGGCCGCGAACGGCGGCAAGTTGCCCGCAGACCTCGCAGGCTGATTGGAGCGGCCGTTGGTGCGGCAATGCGCATGCACGAACGGCCGTATTCGATTTGGGAAAGATCGGGAAAAATCGTTAGATGTGCTGGTGATTTTTGACCGCTACTTGCCCTCTATCGAGCGCAACACCTGTGTAACCAGCCCATGCTCGTGCAGGATCTGCGGGCTTGCCTGCAACAAGGGCAAGTAGCGCGGCAGGAAAGCATTATTGGGCAGTCCGGACGAAAACAGTCCCGTCACGGCCTCGGCGGCGGCGATCCGGTCCGCGGCGGTGGCCTTCTTGTCGTCGAGCGTTTCATCCACGTTCGCGATCACCGTCGAAAGCGGCGTGAGCCAGCGAAACCCCGAACCGTTAATCAGCACTTGCAGGAAGGCGGCCGGCGTCA
The DNA here is from genome assembly GCF_056619545.1 of Paraburkholderia sp. SSBN10T. NCBI lineage: Bacteria > Pseudomonadati > Pseudomonadota > Betaproteobacteria > Burkholderiales > Burkholderiaceae > Paraburkholderia > Paraburkholderia sp. SSBN10T. The sequence goes on along the minus strand of NZ_JBWQQI010000022.1, from coordinate 132,255 downwards.
CCGGGCCGAATTCCTTCTCATAGGCTGCGCGCTCGTGGTCGAGAATCGACTTGTGCAGCGTCAGTAAAGGCCGGCGTACCTCGGACAGGAACTGGACGGCTTGCTGTTCGGTCATGGCGCGACTCCTTGGGGGACGGGGATAAGGCTATATGAGGCCATGCTAGCAAAATTCCACCTCGTGGCACCTCACCGACAAACTTTCTCAGGCGACGCTACAATTTCTTCGCCCCATGTCTTGCCGCTGGTTCGTCACGAGCCCAGCGCTCGTCCCCGACCCGAACCCGCGAACAGTGTTGCGATGCATTAGACCGGCTTGCCGAATAGATCCGGTGCAGCAGCATGCTTAGTTCGATGTCGTCGTACAAACCGTCCAAACAATAATCCGCAATCGGAGTCCCCCCATGACAACGCTCAACATCAACGGACAGACGCATACCGTCGACGCGCCGCCCGATATGCCCTTGCTGTGGGTCCTACGCGACCTCGTCGGCCTGAGCGGCACCAAGTTCGGCTGCGGCATCGCCCAGTGCGGCGCTTGCACCGTGCATCTGGACGGCGCCGCGGTGCGCTCGTGCGTATTGCCGGTGGCGGCCGTCGGCGACAAGAAGATCACCACCATCGAAGCGGTCGGCGCTACGCCTGCGGGCAAGAAGGTGCAGCAGGCCTGGCGGCAGATCGACGTGGTGCAGTGCGGTTACTGTCAGTCGGGGCAGGTGATGTCGGCCGCCGCGCTGCTGGCGCAGAACCCCAATCCCACCGATGCGGACATCGACGCCGCCATGGCCGGCAACATCTGCCGCTGCGGCACCTACAACCGCATTCGCGCGGCCATCAGGCAAGCGGCAAAGGAGGCCTGATATGTCGCGAGGATTGCTCGATGCGCAAAATGGTGCGAACGGTGCGAACGGTATCAACGATGCTGCGCCGGGCGCGAACGGCCCGCGTTTCTCGCGCCGCACGTTTCTGAAATTCAGCGCGACTGTAGGCGCGGCCGCGGGCGGCGGCCTGCTGCTCGGTTTCAGCGTGCCGGCGTTAAGCCAGGGGCAGGGCCAGGCGGGTAAATCGGTGATCGGCGGGGACGCCAGCGAACCGGCGCCGGCCGGCGTGTTTGCGCCGAATGCCTTCATCCAGATCGACAATGCGGGCAAGGTCACGCTGGTGATCCCGAAGGTCGAGATGGGCCAGGGCGTCTATACCTCGATCCCGATGCTGATCGCCGAAGAGCTGGAAGTGCCGCTCGAGAGCGTCACGCTCGATCACGCGCCGCCCGACGAAAAGCGCTTCATGGACCCGTTGCTCGGCGGCCAGTTGACCGGTGGTTCGACCTCGATTCGTTACGCATGGGAGCCGATGCGCAAGGCCGGCGCGACCGCGCGGGTGCTGCTCGTCAACGCGGCCGCGCAGCAATGGCAGGTCGATCCGGCCACCTGTCACGCGCAGGCCGGCCAGGTGATTCACGCTGCCAGCCAGCGCAGCATCGGTTACGGCCAACTGGCCGATGCGGCTGCGAAGCTGCCGGCGCCGCAGAACGTGCCGCTGAAAGACCCGAAGGACTTCAAGCTTATCGGCACGGCAGTCAAGCGCCTCGACTCGCCGGAGAAGGTGGACGGCACTGCGATGTTCGGTCTCGACGTGCGGGTGCCGGATATGGTCTATGCGGCGATTGCGACGTGCCCGGTATTCGGCGGCACGCTCGCCGGCGTCGACGACAGCAACGCGAAGAAGATCGCCGGCGTGCGCCAGGTCGTCAAGGTCGACAATGCGGTTGCCGTGATCGGCGACCACACGTGGGCGGCTAAACGCGGCCTTGCCGCGCTCGATATCAAGTGGAACGAAGGGGCGAGCGCGAATCTCTCGATGAAGCAGATCGTCGACGAGCTCGCCAGCGCGGCGGATCATGGCACCGGTGCCGTGGCGCGCAAGGACGGAGACGTCGCAAAGGGCTTCGCGGATGCCAAGACGCGCGTCGACGCGGTCTATCAGCAACCGTTCCTCGCTCACGCCACGATGGAGCCGGTCAACTGCACGGTGCACGTGCGCGCCGACGGCTGCGATATCTGGCTGGGCACGCAGGTGCCGACGCGGATTGTCGACGCGGCTGTGCAAATCACCGGTCTGCCGGCCGAAAAAATCACGGTGCACAACCATCTGCTCGGTGGCGGCTTCGGACGCCGCCTCGAAGTCGACATGGCCGCCCAGGCGCTGAAAATCGGCAAGCAGGTGGGCACGCCGGTCAAGGTGGTCTGGACGCGGGAGGAAGATATCCAGCACGACATGTACCGCCCGTACTACTACGACAAGATCTCGGCGGGACTCGACGCGAACGGCAAGCCGATTGCGTGGCAGCACCGGATCGTCGGCTCGTCGATCATCGCGCGCTTTGCGCCGCCGGCGTTCCAGCACGGGATCGATCCCGACGCGGTGGAAGTCTCGGCCGACCTGCCATACGACTTGCCGAACCAGTTTATCGATTACGTGCGTCAGGAACCGCGCACGGTGCCGACCGCGTTCTGGCGCGGCGTCGGACCGACCCGCGGCACCTTCGTGGTGGAGAGCTTCATCGACGAACTGGCGGCGCAGGCCAAGGTGGATCCGGTGAAATACCGGCGCGATCTGCTCGGCAAGTCGCCGCGTGCGCTGAACGTCCTCGATACGGCCACCCGCGCAGCCGGCTGGGGCGGCACCAGCCGGCCGCAAGGGCAAGGACGCGGCGTGTCGGTCATGCATGCGTTCGGCAGCTTCTTTTCGATGGTCGCGGACGTGAGCGTCGAGCAGGGCGAGGTGACGGTGACGCGCGTGGTGTGCGCGGTCGATTGCGGCATGGTCGTCAATCCGAACACCATCGAAGCGCAGGTGCAGGGCGGCATCATCTTCGGCATCACGGCGGCGCTGTATAGCGAGATTACGATCAAGGACGGCCGTGTCGAGCAGAACAATTTCACCGATTACCGCATGCTGCGCATCGACCAGACGCCCAGCATCGAAGTGCATATCGTGAAGAGCTCCGAGGCGCCCGGTGGGATCGGCGAGCCGGGCACGGCGGCTTTGGCGCCGGCTTTGGCGAACGCCATCTACGCCGCCACGGGCAAGCGGCTGCGGCGCTTGCCGGTCGGCAATCAACTGCAAAGCGCCTGAGCGAGGACCGATCATGATCAAGACACCGAAGGTGCTCGGCGCGCTGCGGCTTGTCACGCTGAGCCTGGCGCTGCCGTTGGCGATGCAGTCAAGCGCACACGCCGCGGATGATGCGCTGGTGCAGCGCGGCGCCTATCTGGCGAAGGTCGGCGATTGCGTGGCCTGCCATTCGGCGCCGCACGGCAAGCCGTTCGCGGGCGGTCTGCCGATGACGACGCCAATGGGCAAGATCTACACCACCAACATCACGCCCGATCCCGACACCGGTATCGGCCGTTATACGGAGGAGGATTTTGCCAAGGCATTGCGCGAAGGCGTGGCCAAAGACGGGCACAACCTGTATCCGGCGATGCCGTATCCGTCGTACGCGAAGGTCAACGACGACGACGTGAAGGCGCTCTACGCGTTCTTCATGAACGGCGTGGCGCCGGTGCAGCAGGCCAATCGCGAGTCCGATATTCCGTGGCCGCTCAACATGCGCTGGCCGTTGAAGCTGTGGAACGTGGTGTTCCTCGACAAGGGCGTCTATCAGGACAAGTCGGGCAAGGACGTCGCATGGAATCGCGGGGCGTACCTGATCCAGGGTCTCGGCCATTGCGGTTCGTGTCATACGCCGCGCGGCATTGCGTTCCAGGAGAAGGCGCTGGATGAAAGCGGCAGCGCCTATCTGACGGGTGCGGCGCTGGACGGCTGGTTCGCGGCCAACCTGACCGGCGAGCATAACGTCGGTCTCGGGCGCTGGTCGGAGGCGGATCTCGCGGCGTTCCTCAAGACCGGCGCGAATGCGCACGCATCCGCGTTCGGCTCGATGACCAGCGTGATCAACAACAGCACGCAGGCCATGAGCGATATCGATATCGCCGCGATGACCACCTACCTGAAGTCGCTGCCCGCCGCGGGCGGCACAGGTGCGCCGCCGTATTCCTATGATGCGCAGGCAACCAGGGTGTCGCTGACGCGTCCGGCGAACGACGCCGGCGCGCGGGTCTACACCGAGTACTGCATGCATTGTCACGGCGTGGATGGCCGGGGTTTCGCGCCGATGCTGGCGCCGTTGGCGGGCAATCCGAATGTCATGGAGCGCGATGCGTCGTCGCTTATCAACGTGACGTTGAACGGCACGGGCGAGCTGGTGATTCAGGGCATTCCCGCGCCGTATCCGATGCCGAAGTACGCGCCGGTGCTGAACGACAAGCAGATCGCCGACGTGCTGACGTTCGTTCGTGCAGGCTGGAATAATGGCGCGCCGGCGGTGAGTGCGGACGAGGTGGCGAAGCTGAGAAAGTCGACGCAGGCGGCCCGATAACGTAACGCAGCCTGGTAAAGCAGCGCGGCAGGGCGGCCTGCCGGGGGCTTGAAGTCAACGCGGGCAGGACAGGCGGCAACCGTAGCTTCATGCGGTTGCCGCTTTTACTTTACGACGTCACCGATGCTGCCCAACCTTCTGCCGCTTTTCCAGGGAACGCGCATACCAGGTGAGCGGAAAGCACATCGCGAAGTAAATCAGCGCGACCATGCCATAGATAGGAAACGGCCGGAACGCGGCGTTGGTAATCATCGTGCCGGTCTTGGTCAGCTCGGTGAAGCCGATAATCGAGGTCAGCGCGGTGCTTTTCACGACCTGCACCAGAAAGCCGACCGTCGGCGCCACCGCGATCTTCTTGGCCTGCGGCCAGACGATATAGCGCAACTGCTGGCCGAATGTCATGCCGAGACTCGCCCCGGCTGCCCACTGGCCGCGCGGCACGGCTTCGACGCAGCCGCGCCAGATATCGACCAGATACGCACTAGTGTATAGCGTGAGCGTGACGATGGCCGCCGTCCACGGCGACACATCCACACCTAGCAAAGGCAGGCCGAAAAACGCCAGAAACAGTTGCATCAGCAACGGCGTGCCCTGGAACAGTTCCACGTAGATCGACACCGCGCGCCGCAACCACGGCAGCGGCGAAACGCGCATCGCGAGCAGGGCAAATCCCACCAGGCCCCCGCAGACAAACGCGATCAGCGACAGCAGTACGGTCCAGCGCGCGGCGAGCAGCAGATTGCGGGCGATATCCCACAGTGTGAATTCGATCATGATCAGCGCTCCGTCGGGACCGTGCGCGGGCCACGCCACGCGAGCAACATGCGCCAACCGCGCGGCTCCTCGGGCCGATGCGGCATGCGCCCGGCAAACAGGCCACGGCCCAGCCAGTTGAGCACCTGGCGCAACACGATGGAGAGCAGCAGATAGGTCACGGTGATGATCACATAGCTTTCGAACGAGCGGAAATTGCGCGACTGGATGAAGTTCGCCGCGTAGGTCAGATCGGGAACCGATATCTGCGACACCACCGCGGAACCGAGCATCACGATCAGCACCTGGCTGAGCAGCGCCGGGAACACATTCGCCAGCGCCTGCGGCAGCACGACGAAGCGGAACACCTGGCGCCCGTGCAGGCCGAGCGCCTGCGCCGCCTGGAGCTGGCCGCGCGGAACCGATTCGATGCCGGAACGCACGATCTCGATGGCATAAGCGCCGAGATTGACGGTCATCGCGAGAATCGCGGCCTGCACCTCGTCGATATGAATCCCGAGGCTCGGCAGGCCGAAGAACACAAAGAACAACTGCACGATAAACGGCGTGTTGCGGATCAGCTCGACGTATGCGGCAAGCAGCGTGCGCGCCCAGCGCGGTCCGGCGACGGCGACGCTCGCCCCGCCGATGCCGACCAGGCCGCCCAGCACGGTAGACACCGCAGTGAGCCCCAGCGTGACCGCCACGCCGCGGGCCAGCATGCCGGCATAGACGCCGAAGCCGCTGAAATCGAACGCATAACTCATGACTTGCCGCTCATCGTGAATCAGTTTCCATCCGGGCCACGCCGTGGCGCCGGATCAACAAGGTTATAGATCGGCCGGTAGCGGCGCCCGCAGCCATTTCTCCGAAATCGCGTTCATCGTGCCGTCTTTGCGGGCGCGGGCAATCGTTTCGTCGACTTTCTGCTTCAGGCGCGGCTCGTTCTTGTTCAGGCCCACGTGATCGGGCGAGCTGAACAAGGCGAACTTCTGCTCGGGGTCGTTGGCCGGATGACGCGCGAGGATCGTCGCCCCCACGTCGTTGCCGACCACCATCAACTGTACCTGACCAGAAAGAAACGCCGAAATTGCGCCGTTAGGATCGTCGAATCTTTTGATGGTCGCGCTCGGCGGTGCGATCTTGGTGACGCTCAGGTCCTCCAGCGTGCCGCGGGCGACCGAAATCGTCTTGCCGGCGAGGTCGCCCGCGTTTTTGACCGCGAGGCTCTTCGGACCGAACACCGCGAGATAGTAGGGCGCATAGGGTTGCGAGAAATCGATGACCTTCTCGCGTTCCGGGGTCTGGCCGACCGACAGCAACATGTCGGCCTTGTGGTCAGCGAGGTAGGCCATGCGGTTGTCGCCGGTCACCTGGACCAGTTCGACCTTCGCGTTGAGCGCTTTGCCGATCAGGTTGGCGACGTCGATGTCATAGCCTTGCGGCTTCATGTCCGGGCCGATCGAGCCGAACGGCGGGTAGTCCTCGAACACGCCGATCCGCACGACGCCCGCCTGGGCGATGGAATCGAGCGCATCGGCGTGGGCTGCGGGCGCGGCGAATGCGCAGAGTCCGGCCATAACGGCGCAAGCGAGCGTGGCGGTGGCGCTCGCGAGAGCACGCCGGGTGTTCCCGGCCACCCGGTCAAGCCAGGTACGGTGGGAGCGCGGAGCAAGTGAGTCGGGAGTGTGCATGGTCGTTCCTCTGTCGAAAATCTGGATATTTATAAGAGCAATGCGGGATCAAAGCGGGCTCAAAGCAGGATCAATGCGACGTCGTTTCGGAATGAATTCAGTGGACGGCCCGGGCGGCGATCAGCTTGCAGGCGTGCGGCGGCAGTTCGGCCAGCACCGGCATGCCCAGCACGAGGCCGGGCGTCTCGCGCGGCGTCGTCGCGGCGGTAAGCGTGAAGCCGCTGCAGTCGATGGTCGCTTCGAGCGAGGCGCCGACGTCGCGGATGAAGGTGACCGTGCCGCTCAGACGGTTTTCGTGCTGGCCGGCCTCAGCCTGGCCAATCCTGACGCAGACGTCCTCAGGACGGATCAGCAGACGGATGTCCGCACCGGATGCCGGCATCCGCGCAGGCTGCGTGACGACGATCTGCCGGCCGCCCGGCAAGCTCGCGCGGCCTTGGCCGTCGTAGCTCACCGGCAGGATATTGCCGAGGCCGATAAAGTCCGCGACGAACTCGTTGACCGGATCGCGATAGATGTCGAGCGGCTTGCCGACCTGGGCAATGCGGCCTTTTTCCATCACGACGATTTCATCGGCCATGGTCATCGCTTCACGCTGGTCGTGAGTGACCATGATCGTCGTAATGCCGAGGCGCTGTTGCAGCAGGCGGATCTCCACCTGCATGGCCTCGCGCAGTTTGGCGTCGAGTGCGGAGAGCGGCTCGTCGAGCAACAGCAGTTTCGGCGACGACGCAATCGCCCGGGCGATCGCCACGCGCTGGCGCTGACCGCCGGAGAGCTGTGTCACCGGCCGGTTTGCCATGTGCGGTAACTGGATCAGTTCGAGCAGTTCCGCGATGCGCCGGCTTTGCGCAGTCTTGCCGATGTTGCGCAGGCGCAGCGGGTAGGCAATGTTCTGCGCCACGGTCATATGCGGAAACAGCGCGAGCGACTGGAACACCATGCCGAAGTCGCGCCGGTTCGCCGGCAGATGGGTGATGTCGCGGCCGGCGAAGTTCACGCTGCCGGAATTGGGCGTTTCCAACCCGGCGATCATCCGCAACAGGGTCGTCTTGCCGCAACCGGATGGGCCGAGGAAGCAGACCAGCTTGCCGTCCGGCACGCTCAGATCGACGTGGTCGACGGCGTATGCGGCGTTAAAGCGTTTGGTCACGGCCTGCAATGTCAGATGAGTCATGAGGGTTTCCTGCTGGACCGGAATGGCAAAGCAATCAAAGCGGCATCAGAGCGCGACGCCTTCGTCGCCAATCAGCTTCTCGAGCAGCCAGATCAACGCGAAATCGATTGCGACGATAAACACTGCGAAAGAAAACACGGTGGGGTCGAGTGACGATACGGTGCGGCTGTAGAGCCATACCGGCAGCGTCATCGTGTTGATGCCGTAGAGAAAAAACGTCACCGTGAACTCGTTGAAGGAGATGATGAACGCGAACAGCATGCCGGCGAGAATGCCCGGGCGCATCAGCGGCAACACCACGTCGATGAGGGCGCGGCGCGGGCTCGCGCCCATCACGCAGGCGGCTTCCTCGAACTCCGGCCCGATCGATGCAACCGAGGCGGCGCAGTTCTTCACCGTGAACGGCAGCGCCAGAATCACATGGGCGACGATCAGACGAAACACGCCCAGTTCGACAGGCAGCACGTTGAACACCAGCAGCAGCGAGAGCCCGAGCATCACCAGCGGATAGACGAGCGGCAACGCCACCAGTTGCTCGACGGCGGGCTTGCCGCGAAACCGGTAGCGGCTCAGCGCATAGGCGGCCGGCACCGAGACGAGCGTGGCGATCAGCATCGTGGCGACGGCGACGATCAGACTGGTGGCAAGCGCACCGCCCATCGAGAGCGTGTCGCTGGCATCGGGCGCGACGAAGCTGTGCCATGCTGCCCGGTACCACTGCAGGCTGTAGGCGGGCGGTGGGAATTCGAGCGTATCCGAGGCGCTGAACGACATCGTGATCATCGTCAGGATCGGCAGCGCGGCAAGGAACAGGACGATGGCCGCGAGGAGTGCCGCGGGCTGGCCCAGCCGGCCAGGCATCGCAGTCGGCAGGCGCAGTGTGCGCGGCCTCGGAGGGACGGTGCTCATGCCGACGGTTCCGTGAGATCGAGACGTTGCGTGCGTCGCACGAGGCGTTGCGAGAGCGCCATCACCGCCAGCGTGGCGACCATCAGCACCACGCCGGAGGCCGACGCGGCCGGCCAGTTCAACAATGGCGCGACCTGATCGTGCACCAGCACGGCGAGCATCGGCACGCGGCGCCCGCCAAGCAGCAAAGGCACGGCGAACGCGCTGGCGTTATAGGCGAACACCAGCAACGCGCCCGCGACGAGTCCGGGCATGGCCAGCGGCAGCATCACATGGCGCAGGGTCTGCCAGCGAGTCGCGCCGAGCGTCGCGGCGGCCTCTTCATAAGACCGCGACACGGCGCGCATGGCGCTCGAGAGCGGCAGCACGGCGAGCGGAAACGCGGTCTGGATCAAGCCGAGCAACACGCCGTGCTCGCGATACAGCCATAACACCGGCCGCTCGATCAAGCCGCTCGCGAGCAGCGCGTGATTCAGCAAACCGGCCGGCCCGAGGATCACCAGCCAGCCATAACCTTGCAGCAACAGATTGACCAGCAGCGGCAGCAGCACGCCGGCCAGCAGCAACCGGCGCGCCAGGCGTGACTCGGCGCGCGCCATCGCCAGCGCCACCGGGATCGCCAGCAGCACCGCGCAGACCATGCTTTGAAACGCCAGCTTCAAGGTGATCCAGAGGGATTTCATGAAATAGCTATCGGCCAGATCGACGTAATTCTGTAGCGTGAAGCCGTGCCACTCGTTGCCCTGGGTGCCGAAGCTCATCCGTAGCACCACCAGCGCGGCCGCCGCGAGCACCGCGAGAAACCCAAGGATCGGCGCGAGCAGCAGCCACGGCCGCGCTTTCGCCCATGTGGCGCCGGGCACGGCGGAAGCCGGCTCGTCGGGCGCGCCCTGGGCACCCGGCGCCCCCGAGGCGCGCTCGACCTTCGCACCGCCGGCCTCGCAAGCGCGCGGCGAGGAGAGCACGGGCGTCGTGGTCATGCCGAGAAAATCTCGGTATAGCGCTTGATCCACGCCGCTTGTACCGCGGCCAGCGCCTTGTCGTCGTGCAGGACGGCCTTCTCCGCGATCTGCTTCGGGCTCGGCACGAAGGCGCGGCTCTCGGCGGGAATCACGGCCTTCGAATTGACCGGGCCGTTCAGCACGTCGGCGGCCATCCTGCCTTGCACACCGGCATCGAGCGAATGATTGATGAAGGCGTGGATCAGATCGCTGTCGCCCGGATGCGATTTCGGGATCACGGTGAACATCAACTGCGTGGCGAAGCCTTCCTTCATGCCGTACGTAACGCCCATCTTGTACTCGGGCTTGCGAATCTGATCGGGGAAGAAGGCCGGCGAATAGATCCCGCCGATATCGAGTGAGCCGGTCCGGAACAGGTCGGCGACCTGATTCGGGTTCTCGCCGAGCGTCATGACGCGTTCCTTCAGTTCCGCGAGCTTCCTGAAGCCGGGGTCGATGTTCTGTTGCGAGCCGCCCGACATCTTCGCGGCGAGGATCGCGAGGTCGACTGCTTCGGCCCACTCGGGCGGAGGCAGAAACAGGCGGCCGGCGTATTTTGGATCCCAGAGCGCCTCGTAGGATGCAGGGGCGTTCTTGACCGTCGACGTGTTGTAGATCAGGCCATCGGACCACAACAGGTAGCCGACGCCGAAGCCGTCCGCACCGGTGCGGTATTGCGGCGCGACGTCCTTCAGGTTCGGCAGCTTGTCGAGGTCCGGCTTGACCAGCAGACCCGCGTCGCCGAGACCGGATGCTCCGACGCCAGCCAGGGTGATGACGTCGTAGGTCGGCCGGTCGCCCGCGGCCTTGACCTTGGCGACCATCCCCGAGGTGCCGTCGGCACGGTCGGCGATCACCTTCGCACCGGTCTTCGCCGCAAAGGTGGCGGCGATATTGCGCAGCGCGGCCGCGCCCGTATCGTCGGACCAGGTCAACAGGCGCAGCGTTTTGCCGGAGAAGTTCTGCTCCTGCGCTTTCAGATTCACGAACGGCATGGGCAGCGTCGAAGCCGCCAGCGCCGCACCGAGCGTCTTGATAGCCTGCCGTCTGCTGTGTTTGATGTCCTGCATGAGCGTCTCCCGGGTTAAACAGAGCAACATTCGCTTACGTCATGCGATGCGAAGGCGTTGCGGGTGGATGCACTCTAGGTTTGCCAAAATCCACCAACAAACGAAATCTCTGCATGGAAGCCATGACGTAAGCTCATGCGCAAGCCGCCTGGCGGCGTTGGGATTGCGGCAGGAGAAACGGCACCGGGTGCCGAGGCTGCCGGAAGCGCGGGTTAACGCCCAGGACGAGCGGGCTCTGCGCTCAATGAAGAGGTATGAGGAAAGATCAAATCTGGTGCGGCGGCGCGGCGCGCTTGCCCCGATCCGGTGCGGGCGCTTGTCCGGACCTCGCGGTGCACGCGCTTTCGTTCAACGATCAAGTGATGCCTATGCTCAACCGCGAGGCAGTTCGCCCCGCATGTTTGTCCGCGATCATGCCCTGATTACCTCATTACATGGCTACGCGGTCCTCTCCAACTCCGAGTCCAAGAGCGGTTTGTACAGCTTCGATTCTCGAGCTTACATTGAGTTTTTCGAAGATGTTCTTCATATGCCATTTGACGGTCTCAGGTGCCAGTTTCAACGCTCGGCCAACTTCCTTATTCGAAAGGCCACGGGCAACATAGGTGACGATCTCCAACTCTCTCGCACTCAGGGTATCCGACGACGTTACGACCTGGACAGACCGGGTAGATGTGGGTCGCGAATTATCAAGCTGATCGAAAACTGCCAGCAATCTGTTTGCGTACGCTCTCTCCGCAAAAGAGTCATCTCCTGAGACCTGGCTAAACCGTCGCAGCAACTCGCGCACCGGCTGTCCTTCATCTACGAAGCTATTGATCATGCCTGTCGTTCCGCCGATGCGCAGCGCACGACCGAGCGCGGTGAGCGCTTTTTCATAGGCTCCACATTGCTCGAACGCGCGCGAAAGCAGCAAGGAAACAAGAGCCTCGGAAGAGCGCCATCCCATAGCGGCCAGAGTATCCAGCAAACGCACGAGAATGATGACGGCCTTATCACCGAGATTCTCGGCAATCAGAACGCGGGCTTGCAAGAGGCAGTAGCTGGTCCAGGTTTCAACAGCGGACCCCATCCGCCCTTCGCACATCTTTGGAACGCTCAAGCTCAGTTCGTCGGCGATTTGCCTCGCCTGGGTAACCTGGCCGTCGTCAAGGAGCAGTCTTACCGTCTCAGCATCGCAGGCCAGCTTGAGGCGTAGCCACTGCCGGGCCGTCGCGACCTGTCGCCCGTCTTCCAGAACAGCCAGCGCCGAACCCATCTCGCCGTCGCGCCACAGCAGGCGGGCAGCGCAACACAGGTGTCGCGCCAGCCCTCCTTGAGGCGCGGTTTGCAATGCAAGGCTCATGCGGCCTGCGATCACCTTTCGTGCTTTAGGCAGTTCGTTATATTCATAGTAGACGGATGAAATTTGGCCGGCCAGCACGGCTGCGCAAGAGGATGACGCGCCCAAGGCATTTTCGGCTCCCCGGATCGCCGCCTCGAACACCTGCTTTGCGTCAACAAGCTCACCGTATATCAGTGCGGCGTGGCCGTACTGCGCTTCTCGAAGCAAATCTGAGCGATTCGGCTCCTGACTATAATGCGCCTCGACCTTGGCAACTTCCCGAATGTGAACGATCTGATCAAACTCCCCCCGATACGTCAAACCAAAGATTTGCGCGAAGTGGGCGTAATGCTTCACCCAAGGTGCAGAAGAGGCCATTGAAATCTCTGCCGCACGCCCGAGTTCAAGCGCACGTTCGCTGTCGTCATTGACTGCTGCAATCATCGCGCTGATCGCGTTAACCTCGGCGAATGCAGCCTCTTCGATGACGCTGTCATGATCGCGATACACTCGATCAAATTCCTCGGCAACCGCATTGATTTCTGCTGAGGCGCGGATTGTCTGAAGCGAGAGCCCGAGCGCCCACGCTTTCATGAGACGCAAACGTAGCCGTCCATTGACAACATCGGGCGGAAGTTTTTCGATCCACCCTAGCAACGTGTATGGCTCACCGCGTTCCAGCATCTCTATCGCGCAGTTCTCAGCCCACTGCGCTGCCTGCTCAACTTCGCCCGCTGCCAGTGCATGCCTGACTGCCTCGGGCCACAGACGTGCTTCTGCAAACCATTGGCAGGCGCGACGGTGCAGCAAAGGAACTTCCCGCGGCATCTGGCGGACAAGCCGGCGCCGCAGTGCGTCGGACAGCAGTGCGTGATAGCGGTACCACTCCTGTCGTTCATCAAGTGGCTGGATGAACACGTTATGCCGCTCGAGCCAGTCCAGGTTTTTCCCGCTTTCGGCACCATCGCTCATGATGGCATCGCACACGCCAGGGGTGAGCCGTTCAAGAATCGACGTGGACAGCAGAAACCTGAGCATGGGCGGCGGCAAATGCGCCAGCACTGTATCGTTCAGGTAGCGATCGATCCCGGAGCCGCTTCCGGCAAGGTTGCTGGCAACCCTGGCCGCATCGCCCGCCTGGGTCAGTGCAAGGGAAGCCAGCTGCAGGCCCGCCACCCACCCCTCAGTCGCCTCGTTCAACAACTCGACACTGGTACGGTTGAGCGGCATGGTGGCTGTCTGGTCAAAGAACGCCTGCGCTTCGTCAATCGAAAAACGGAGGTCGTCGACATCGATACGCATCAGCTTCTCTGGTGCCCGAAGCTGCCCCAGCGTCAGGGCAGGTTCACCGCGCGCGCCGAGCAGGATATGCATGTTTTCGGGGGCGTAGCGCAGCAGGCGGGACACAACCGCAAGAACGGGTTTCGCCGTCAGGCGATCGACATCGTCCAGCACGAGGAACACGCGCTGGCCGTGCGCAGCGATCCCGTTCAAGAGTACTGAAATGACGGTTTTGATGGGGGTCAGCGCATCATGATTCAGGAGTTGTTGAGCCTGCCAGCCAATGTCCTGCGCTGCCCGGGAGAATGCCGCCACCAGATACGCACCGAACTGCTGCGGATCATCGTCTTCTTCGTCAACGCTAAGCCAGGCAACCGGATGTTTTTGCTCCGACAGCGCTTCACTCCAGCCAGCCAGCAAGGTCGTCTTGCCGAAACCCGCCGGGGCGGTCACGACGGTTACGCCGTGCGCCGGCCGCGCTCGCAGCCTCTCAAACAACGCGGGCCGTTTTACGCAGCGCGACGGAAGGCGCGGCGGGATCATTTTGGTCTGGATCAGCGACACGCTCCATTGGCGATCGGTACTTTCCGAGGATTCATCCATGATTCACCCCAACGCGACGACCGCACATAGGTGACTCCAATTGTCTTCCTGGCACGTTTTTAAAGCATCCGCTGAATTTTTCTGTTTTTCAAATCTGAACAATGAGCACGTTATTTTGAAAAAACTGTATATGGAAAAACAATTCGCTATCCTTCCCCGAGTGCTGTTACCAGCACGCCAGCCGGCGAGAATGGTAATCGAATTACTCATTTTCCTGGTCGGAATGCCCCATCCGTCTCAGTCGCCTTTTTCACCAAGGATAGTTGTTAAGCTATCTAATTGTCGTCAATACGTCGAATGGGTATGGATTGTTGCCGCATGGGGCGATGGTCGCACGTAGGCGTTGCGCAACCAGGGCGTGCGGGTCAAGTTTGTCGCACCAAAGGAAGGGGCGGTCGCACGGGGTCTGAGCATGTGTCCGGTCAAACACGACGCGCCGAACGATCTCGCCCAGAAGTTCGTGCAGTTCTCCTTGTCGCCGGAAATCCAGGCGCTGTATGCAGGCCGAGTTGCGCGCCATCCAGCAGAAGGTGGGTACCACGACCATCATGGTCACGCATGACCAGCGACCGTGTCGCGTAGCTGAATCAGGGCGCGGTGATCCGTTTCGATACCCCGACCGGCATCTATGACGATCCGGGCAGTCGCTTCGCCGCAGATTTTATCGGTCGCGCCAATGTGTTGCATGGACGGGGATAAACGACGGCGTGGAGCAGGTGCTCAGAGTGGGACCCGCGAGTCTGCCGCTTGACGCGCCGCATGAATACGGCGAACAAACGTTCTCGCTACGTCCCTGGTCGCAAGCGGCGCCGGGCGCGTGGACGGGCTCGTCAAGGCGTGCGCGTTTCATGGACACTATGGGCGAGATAGCTGCGGCCTCGGACGAGCAAAGCAGGGGCATCGAACAGGTCGGCCAGGCTGTGCGCAGATGGATGAGGTGGCTTAACAGAACGCCGCGTTGGTTGAGCAGGCCGCCGCGGCCGCTCAATCGCTGGATGATCAGGCTGCGAAACTGAAAGCCGCGGTCGGTACGTTCAGGTTGCAAGACAGCCGCCGCGCGGATATGGCCCGACCACTGCCTCCTCTTGCCGGCCACCCGTGACATGGGCGGCATCGAGCGGCAGGCTCTATAACCCAGCGTTCGGGCTAGCAAGCTATACCCGCTAACCCGGTAACGAGTTCATCGACATCTCAGACATGCAACCTCCAAGCAGATATCGGTAGGTTTGGAGCCAGAAGGAGTTGTCCCTGGATTCGGCATGTGAGTGGGGCAATAGCTCTCGATTCTGAATCTGATCCGTTTGAATGGACATCAGATCTATCGATGGATTCTTCATGGAGTTTGTCATAGCTGCCGTATTGCCCAAAGTTGTCCTACCTGAACTACCTTTACTCATGATTTTCTGTTCTTGCTCGATCCGTGGAACGGGGTCGTGCACCTGGTGTATGGCGCAGTCCATGCCCGGTTTCGCAACATGCATCATCGGGCCACCTCTGATACCTAAAAAAAAGGCCTTTCCATTGGAAAGGCCTTCAATACTTCGTGAGAGACAAAACACGTGGGCTTACTCCGTGACCAGCGGATCGAGCAAATCACCCAGAGGTATAGTGAACACTCATAAAACCCACGTCTCAATGGTATGGTCAAACGAGACGATACGAAGTCAATTTTTGTCAACTTTCCCATGCATTTCTGAAGTTAGGATTGGGACGGGTTCGCTGACCAGGTGAGACGAAGCGTCTTCCGTTCATCTTCGAATGATTTGATTTTCGCTAGTAAATGATCAGAACGGCCTCTTTAAATTTTAGGTGTCGATCAATGCAGCAAAGCTTATCGGCAATCGATTTGCGTGCGAGCTTACTCGCAATAAATTGAATAAAGGTGAACTTGTTTCAACATTTGCAAAATTGCGTCAACTCGTAAAAAATGGAGAGAGGTTTCTTCACAACCGCGCGAAAGGCGTTTATCTTGCGCTCGTATCGGTCTCCTTTGCGTTGAGCGAATGTTAGGGCCCGGTGCGGAATCAAGCGCGAAGATCTACCAGTCGCTTCGTTAAAAGTTGGCGACGACATGGGGTAACTAACAGAGCTACGACAGAGCCAGCGATTCCGAAAAACTCTGACGGTCTGGCGATGTCGGGTGCGACTCCATCCTCAGAATCGCTCCCATTGATGGCCAAGAATAGGGATTTTTCCAAGGCGAATTGCCGCTCGTTGAAACTGAGGAAAACGAAGGAGATTCTAGCTACCGGGTCGTTGTGCGGGGTGCACATTGCGCGACTACACATCACACGCATGAGTCATATCTGCCAGCATCAAGCG
This sequence comes from Paraburkholderia sp. SSBN10T, assembly GCF_056619545.1. Lineage (NCBI taxonomy): Bacteria > Pseudomonadati > Pseudomonadota > Betaproteobacteria > Burkholderiales > Burkholderiaceae > Paraburkholderia > Paraburkholderia sp. SSBN10T. The sequence continues at coordinate 115,680 of NZ_JBWQQI010000022.1, read as the reverse complement.
AGACCACAGTTCATTGAGTCGATGCCACGTCGTCACAGGTTGGCGGGTAGCTAGTCCTCAAGATGCCTCGACAGTAACTTCGGAAAATTTTCACTTCCAATTCAGGGCTGCCCCAGCAGGTGGCATAGAGCACGCAATTGAACGACCTGACGTTTCGGATGGAAACGGTTCTGGCGAGTGACGCGTTCGGGCAATTGAAATGTCAAGAGGTCAAACATGAAGAGTATCGATCTTTCCCAAGAAGTTAACACAGCGTTTTCGGAGGCAACGTGCCAGTGTCTCTCAGAGAAAATCGGCCTGTCGCCCGAAATGCTCAAGAAGGTCGTTGCGCACGCCGGCCCTGTTTTGATTACGTCGCTGATGGCTAGCGCAGCGACGTCCGACGGAGTGATGATGCTTTTCTCTACCATCATGTCGTCCGAATCGAATGCCCGGATCAACGAGCAACTCGCGGGTGTTTGTGTCACGACAGCAAGTATCAAAGATTTCGAATTGATTGGGGAGTCACTCCTCATACGCTCCTCCGGCCGGCGCATTGCAATATCCAGCGACCAGATATCGAATCAAGCTGGCATACCACCACAGGCTGCACACGTGATGACGGCACTTGTAGGCGCCGTTTTATTCGGAATACTAAAGCGTCATATTTTACTTGAACAAGGGACATCGGCGGAACTGCCAGCGTTACTCGGCGACCAGTTGTCAGTTGTCTCAGGATTTGTGACCGATCAGGTAGCCGAATCGATCGGATTTGAAAACGCCGCCGACTTCACCGGATCGATTGCCGGGAAACTGGAGTTGGGATCGGTGAATCTGATACAGCCTGCGCTCGCAGAAGAGAATCTCATTCGACCATCGGTGCCCGTTCCCTCCTCGGATAAAATTGTTGCGTCAGCAACGGGAGCGCAATCTTGGCGAATGGGCGTTTGGCTGCTGTTCGCGGTGCTGTCAGCCGTTCTGCTTGGGGCTTTCGCATATAGCTATCTTCACGTGCAACCAACAGATACCGGACTGACGATATCGTCGAATGGATCGCGAGGCCGGATTGTTACACCTGGGATCGCATCCGTCCCCGCAGGGGTTACAGCGCAGCCGGCCACAGGTTCATCTGTTCCGCTGGCAGCTTCAGCGGCCGCAGCGACGACACCGGCAAGTGCAATGTCCGCTTCCGCACCGACCTCGGTTTTAGTTTCCCCGTCACCTTCGCACCCGGTCGCGAACACTCCCATCAAGAACGGGCAACTTGTTTTTAGTGTTAATCAGGCAGGCGTGCCAGCGTTGACCGGTTCCCTGAGCAGCGAGGCGGAGCGGCGAGTGATTACCGATGCGCTGACTCGAAAGTTCGACGCGGGGCATTTCGCGGCTGACTTGATTGTCGACCCGGACGTGCGACCGGCCGATTGGTTATCCCATCTTGATGAACTTTTACCGTTGATGGCCCTGCCACACGCGGAAGTCGAGATAGATGGCGCGCACATCGAGTTAAGCGGGGCGGCGGCGAATGTGGCCCTCGGCTGGCAACAGCGCCTGCAGAATGTGTTCGGCCCGTCTTGGGAGATCGACCAGTTCAACGCCGAAAGTGCCGTCGATCAAGCAACTCGGTCATTCCTGAGCGCGATGGCTCACATGCTTGATTCTGGTGAGTCGTGCGTCGGCGCAGACGTCACCAGGGTTCTGAACCTGCAGGTCGTGGACTTCGCGCAATCCAGCGGCCATATTCCTTCGTCCGCCAAGGAAAACCTTGCCGAGTCGGCGCAACTGCTCAAGGCGTGTTCCGACGGTGGACATCCGGTGACGCTGGATATCGAGGTGTTTTCCGACAATGTCGGCGATGAGCACGCAAACCTCGCACTCTCGCAAAAGCGCGCCGATTCGCTGCGTGAGTTTCTGATCGAGGCGGGCGTGAAACCGAATTTACTGACAGCAAGAGGTTTCGGTTCGATCAGGCCGGTCGCCAGCAACGCAACGGAGGGCGGACGCTTTGCAAATCGCCGTGTCGAATTCGTTCTGGCGCAGCTATAGGGTGGCGGTCAATAGTGATTTTGTTCGTCTACCGCTCGGTATTCGATTCGACGTGGCTGCAGTTAGGCGGCAGGGCTGAGTTTGACACGAAGAGGTATGAACGGCTCCTGTCGGAGTTTAGTGCCGCAGAAGAATCGTACGTGCGTCTGAGCCGAGCGGGGCGTTTAAGAAAACTGCGACGCTCGGTCCCCTGTTCCAGAGGCATCTCGATGTGACAATTGTTGGCAAATCCTGTGCAGGGTCAAGTTACATTCGGTTGCAAGTGCTCCAGCCGGGACGGCAGCGGGCGCCGAATGAAACAGGAGCCAATGATGACAATCCCGAATCACGTTCAAGTGACCCTTTCCTTTCACCCGTCTGATTATGTGGCATTTCAGGTGGCAGCCCGCGCCGCCGGACTTGACGAACAGTCGTTTGGCGTTCTGGCAATCCATCGGGAGGCCCAGCACGCTCTGGGCGGAGAGTCGGACGGGCGGAGAGTCGCTACACAGCATTTTGATGTTTTGTAATTGATGCGGACTGCTTGAAATTGTTCGAGTGACCCTGGTGCATCTATTGACCAGTTCGTTCGCCACCCAATTGTTGCTGGAGACCGTGATGACCGGATGGTGTGCAGAGGACCTGCTCTATCTACGACTTGGCACTGAGACACCGAACTGGTGTCTTGCCGCTGACAACGATACGCTTTTTTTGGCAGCGGGCCGCAACGAGCAGGGTGTTGCAGTTCGGCTAAACTTGGCGCAACTGACGCAGATACACACGGCTACTGGCGATGTCGTCAGAGCCACGGTGAGCGTGACGATTCTGGGGGCGTATCTGCAGTTGTATCTGCTGGGCCGGAAGATCAACGACCACGTGTGGAAAGGGGTGGCATCCGTCGATCCTAATTTTCTCCGCGCTCAGACGGGGCTGATGGAGCGGGCCAGTCCCACAATGATCATCGATCTCGCCGGAAGGAATGGACAACAACGACAGGTGTCATTCTCCTGAATCGACAAAGCCGGCTTAGTCTCGATGCTGTCCTTTCACGCACGATCGACACGCGTACCACGGTTGCGCGCCAAACTTGGACTAGATCCCGGGAACGGTTCCGCTTGTAACCGATCTCCGGCTGCGGATGTCACCCGGAGAAGACGGCCAACAACCACAAGACTACGCACATGGACACCAAACATTTCTCAGCCGAACAATGGAAGAGGATGGCCGTCTTCATCGTCGTCGTAGCCGCCGTCTTCACTCTCGCGATTCTTTTTGGTATTGACATGGCTGATAGCCTTGCCAAGCAGTGATTGGTACGCTTCTCGCGGCAGCCACGGACCCAGTCCGGTTATCGCCCAGAATTGCTGTGGCGGGGCTGCTTGACCCTACACTTGGGCGCGAGCCGGATGGGGTTCGAAATCCCGCGTCAGGCAGGCTTTCGTAAAGGAGTCGACATAGTCCATCATCGAGTCGGCCGCGAGTCCGGCCGCTCGCTCATCGCCGGCGGCGATCGCATTGGTGACTTCGCTGTGCAACTGGCTCGCCGTTTTCAAGTCATTAAGTTGCCGGTGGTACATAATGCAGGTGCGGACGATTATGTTATCAAGCCCTTTCGCACGAACGAACTGGTTACCAGGATCAGCGCATTGTTGTGCCGTGCCAAACGCAATGGAAAAGGCGTACGCACGATAAGCGTTGGACCGTATGCTCTCTTTGACGCAACGCGACATCTCCCTTCACGGCCAGACAGTTGATTTGACAGCCAAGGAATTTGAGGTGATTGCGTACCTCTTCAACCACGTAGGGCTGGTAGTCTCGGGAGACAGCCTGGCGAAACTCGCTTGGGGCCGCGAACTGGACAGCGTCTCTCGCACAGTCGACACGCATATTTATCGACTTCGGCGAAAGCTATCCCTGCGGCCGGAGAACGGGGTGTGCCTGAGTACTGTCCATATGCGTGGATACAGGCTGGATGAGGTGGGTTCTACTGCTGAATACGCGTGAGCATCGGCACGTCGGATACAGAAAAAACACGCTAGAGGAGTCACAAAATTTGACAATTTGATTCGCCGTACGCGGATAGAGTGAGAGCACCCGCACGCTTAAGGAATACGGAATGGAAAATCCACCTACGAAAGCGATATTAGAACTGCATGAGAGGCTGGCAGCGATGGAGGCCCGGGCCTCATCAAAAGCAGCAATTGTGACCGGGGTGCAGGGTGTGCGAATCATGCGTCTGGTTGCATTGATCTCGGGCAACGCGTTCCGATACGTGCTCTTGAAAAAGAAGCGGACTGGACGTTGGTGCTAGTGAACAAGGAGTACGCCTGTAACTGCCATTGGTCTGCCAGGCATTCGCGATCCGTTTCAGGACATGCTTTGTCTTGTCGATGACCCATCACTGGATGTGCCGGAGCGCAGGCGACTACGAAAACGACCGGGCGACCTCCTTGGGACAAGAATTAACGCTGACCTGGGTTTCATGGAACTGCGACGAGACTATTTGAAATATGCCGCGATGTCCGGGATCGAGTCAAAGCTCACGCCAGCAAGCCTATAGTCTTCTGACACGCCTCCCGGTGCTGAATTTGAGACCCAGCTAGAGTCAAAGCAGCGACGGCCGTCTACGTGAAAGGCGACAATTGATTCGAAAAACGACACGCTCCACACACGGTCCCGATAGCAGGCTGCACCAGTCTCAATGCCTGGAAATCGTGAGTTGACAGCATCTACGGTATGTTTGGCCAATTCGACAAATGAATGTCCGGGCCTGGAATTGAATCCGGGCATGTAGCTGGTATGGACATCCTCGACAATCAGCATCCCGCCATCGTTCAGGTTGGAAAGCGCTCGGTCCATCGTTACGATCTGTTGGTGGTTCATGTGGCCACCGTCGTCGAGGAGCACGTCGATGGTGCCGACACGCCTGTAGAAATCTTCCCAAAAAAGGCTGCTCGCCTGGTCGCCGATAATTATCTCGAAGCCGTCTTTCTCCCATTTCCTGGCTTCCGGATTCAGATCCACGCCAATGATACGGGCTTGTTCGCCCAGATAGCGCCGCCACATGTGCAGCGAGCCGCCATTAAACACTCCCACTTCCACAAACGTAACAGGTTTGCCGATATACTTGTCAAGTAGTGCTTCGTAAACCTGAAAATATGAATTGTGCTTCACACACAGCGCCGGTGCTTCGCTAAAGCTCTGGTAGATCTTCGTCGAGGACAGTGGCGTCGGCTCGGACTCTACGCGGGCACCATGTCGCGCACTGGCGACTGTCGCTCGCGGACGGTGCCTCTCCAGGGCGGCGTAGAAAGTTCGGTCCAGTTCGACGGTACTGGCAGTCGATATCTTTCCGGCCTCGAGAAGCGCTTGCCTCCGGCCATTCAACAATCGAAGAAACTCCGTTCTGACCTCGCCGGGGTTCTGCCCAAAGGCCGTATCGACTTCGCTCAATGCCAAACCTGCGGCACGGTGTTGTTCATGCAATGCGGTGAGCTCGCCTGCGTCAACGTGAACCCGGTACAGGTCGAGCAGCGCGTCACAACTCGCTCCGTCCAGGCGGGGAAAGTACGTCGGCAGCAGACGCTTGTAAAGGCGGCACTTGCTTTGGAAAAGATGCTCTGCATCCAGTCGAAGCGAGGTCATTGCCGGGTGGATGCGATAGCGCAACAACACGTCAGGCAGATTGGCGAATTTTGCACCGCAAAGCATGCAGTCGAACCAGAACCCGAGGTCGTCTACCACATAGAGGTTCGCGTCGTATGCGATCCGGTTAGCGCGAATAAATTCGGTGCGCCACATAGCCGAGGGATTGGCAAGGTACGCCAAGCCACTGACGAATCTGGCCTTGATTGTTGCATCGTCCAGTGGGAGATCCGAGATGCCATCACTGATTCCGAAATGCTGAATCTGCGTTCCAACAACCGTAATGTCCGGGTTCGAGTCAAGAAACGACGCCTGCCGAGCCAGACGCTGAGGCAGCGCACAGTCATCGTGGTCAATCCGGGCAATGTATTCCCCCTTTGCCAGCGACAAGGCCACATTCATCGTCCCGGGCAAGCCATGATTGACCGCGTTCCTGTGAAGCCGGATGCGCGAATCTGCTTTAGCCGCAACGCGCTGTACTGTCGAGTCCGTGCTCCCATCGTCAATGACGATGACCTCAAAATCGGAGTCGCGCTGGACTAGAATCGAGTCCAGGGTCTCATCGATATGGTTTTCAGCGTTGAACGTTGGAATAATGACGGAAATTTGGGGCATATCCTGGAAGCGACCCTTGGAAGACTCACGACAATCACAAGCACGAACAGGTTAAGTGAAAGGCATCGCAGATGTGCCTTCTTCTTTTGCGACTATCATGCTGGATAAGTCCAGGTTCTTCTGTCTGGCGGTACTATTCTGTCGCTTACGAATCAAGCGCTGCGGTCAATTAAAAAAGAAGCCTTTCGCACTGGAAAGGCTTCAATATCTCCTGAGAGATAGAACGAAGATGTGGGCCTCATTCGAGGGCCGAATTGAGCTCATCCCTGGGAGGCATGCAGAGAGGAAACTCATGAAGCCCACGCTGCAATGGTACGAGTGAAGGACTATCCGGTAAGTGAATAATTGTGAACTTACGCGCTGCGCATTCGTTGGTGGATTCGTCGACGAACGGCGCGATCTAAATCCATTCAGTAATGCAGCGGCCCACAAAACAAGAGGAAAGGCGTACCTCCGTCAGAAGACGACACAGGTGAAGGGTTCACTTGAATCAGTGAACAGCCACTCAACAAGAACAGGGTGCAGAGAACAGACATTCTCGCCATACCAGTCGGCTCCCGGTTGGGACACTCGCAGGTGACGCATGCCATAGCGCAGCGTACGGCAACATGCTGCCCGATAAGCACGAGCCTGTCGGTGATTTCGTAAGATGTCAGAACGTCATGCGAGCGGATTTTGTTGTGTTCAGGCGGGCTCCGATCATCTCCTGTTTCATTCTGTCGTTAATTGTTGTCCAGCACGATCTCCACACGCCGGTTTCGCGCACGTCCGCTTGGCGTTTCATTTGACGCAACAGGATTCGCCTCGCCATACCCCACGACGTCGTACTGCTGTGCCTTCAGGCCGTGATCCTTCAGATACTTTGCGACGCTTTGCGCACGCCGTGTCGATAGTTTCTGATTGTAGGGAGCTGATGCAGTCGAGTCAGTGTAGCCTTTCACTGTAACGGTATTGAACGTCGTGCCAGCGGCAGCGTTGATCAGTGCATCGAGACGGTGACGCGCATCGGTCGTCAACGTTGCCTTATCCAGACCGAAACTGGCATCGCCGCTCAATGAGAGTTTTTGTGGCGCCGGCGCCGGAGGGGCGACCGGTGTCGGCGCTGGGCGAATGACCGGCGCCGCAGGAGCCACGATCGGCGCTGCTTGCGCCACAGGCGGCGCTGTGCATTGGAACATCAGTGTGCGTACGTCGCGGTGATCGCCGGCACTCGCGAGCGGCGATATCTCCTGAAGGGGTTGCACGATCTGATTGCCGCAAATTTCGCGTGCCTTCGAATAACAGGTTTTCTGACTCTCGAAGATTCCGGGGCAATTCACCTGAAACGCTCTCTCGTTGTTCGGTAAGCCGATGGAGTACGCACTATATGTGGGTCCTGACGCTGCGGAACATCCCGCGAGCGCACAAACTACCAGCAGTGTCGATCCGATCTTCCGTGTCATCTCAAACTTGCTTGTCGTATAAGGTCTCATTGTCATTTCTCATTTCTGTACGGTAGGGGATCCCACGGCTGATTGGCACATCTGACGCACGCCGCGTTTGTCCACTCGGTTTTTCCAGGGAGAAAAAACGCGAGATGTCAGATGTGACCATCTCGCGAGGGGACTTCAAGCACACGAGCACAAGACAAAGAGTCGTGCAAGCGCGTGGCGTTGCACCCTTTTGCGGAAGGCAAGCGATATGCAGCAACGCAAGGTTGATGCTAGCGGCCCAGCGACCGCCGAATGTCACAGATTGTCGACAGACACGCCTCTATTCAAGACCATCGATGGACCGTTAAGAGATATTTAACGAAATCGTTCCATACGACGTGAGACGCATAGACTTCTTCGCGGCGATGTCGACGGAGAGATTGGAAAGAATGATCGCGCATCCTTTAATTGCAGTTTTCCAAAATAGTTATGCGTCAAGCAGCTTTGACGATGTGGTTGCCGACCGGTGTACGTGAACTTTGTTCACAGTCGGGACAGCAAGCCACTGGTAGGATCGTTGGCCATGGGAGAGAGGTATGACGAAACCGAAGCAACGGGTGATAACGCAAGGAATTGTGCTGGCACAGATGACGCCAGGCAACCGCTACAGCGTCCATGAAATCGCCAAACTTGTCGGCTCAGGAGTGCCAACCATTCGTCGGGCGCTGGCAGACGGTCTGATAAGAGGGAGCCTGAGGCGGGTGACCGAGGGCAAGCGGGATCTCTATTGGTTGGCGACGGCCGATGATCTCGCGAATGACCAGGGTACGCGGCGGATGCTCCCGCAGGGCACCCTGCAAGGGTACGACGAGGCGTACCGCCGTTTTCGCGAACTGTGCATGGCCAGTCGTGGATCGCAACTGGGCAGCGCGACCCGCAAAAACGATAGCGAGCCGCAAGACTTAACCGACGAATGACAGCACTTGTCCGGCATGCGGGCATGCACAGAGCCCGGCGCGACAGGCGTGCCGTTCTAGACTACCGATATGCATTTGCCGTACTGAATGCCATCCAATCTGCAAGACTCTCTTGAAAAAACATTTGGACCTGCGTGCCTCGTTTGCCGCGAATTCATTTGCCGCTGGTGTCATAGGCTCCGATCCCGTTGGACAGGATGGGGAGTGCGTTGTGGTTGACGCACCTCATGCCGTGACCCCGCTGCATGACGCCGGAGCACCGCCTTCGCGGGTTAACGGACAGAATGTCCGGAAGATCACCACCACAGAGTTCGAACATCTGGAGGCAGACGGAGCCCTTACCGTTTGCCGGACACTCCAGAGTTTTAGCTATGGGGCTCGCTTGCTTTTTCATCGGTTAGACCTGGTGTATTACGTGACGCTTCACCATGGCAACGCATTGTGGCGCGTCCTGACGGTAGGCGAACTGGAGAGCGCCGAGGCCGCGTTTCGCCACTTCACGCAGCTGGCCACGCATTTGTCCGAGGAGGAGATGCGTCGCACCCGGCTCGAGGCCCAAAACGATCAACTGATCCGTCTGATTGAGCAGGCGCAAGCGCAGGCCGAGCGGTTGCGCACCGATCTGGACAACCACGCCACCCAGGCGCAACTGGTTACCCAGCGGCAGCAGCACACGCGCCGGGAGATCGCCCAGCTTGAGGCCCAGCGTGTCGCGGCCCAGGCTCAGTTGAACCGGCTGCGGCGCCAGATCCAGCAACTGGATCTGGCTGGCAACGAACGCTTTCCGCGTCAGCAGACCCGTCAAATCCGGACCGCCTCCACCCCCGACTAGACGGAGTCGCAAGTTCACAATTGTTCGCACCGCGAAAGCGCTGGTCCGATAAGCTATTACCGTGGCTCGGTCGATCTGCCATTCCGAAGTCCAGCGTTGGCCAGTTCGGCGACTCGAATGAGATCGACGCCTGCTTATGAGCGGTGCGAACAGGAAGGTGGGGCGAGCATCTTCCTTTCGTTTGCGACCGGAGATTCAACAAGCGATGGACAACTCTGCGGGACCCTCACTGAGGTTTGGCTATTATCTTGCGCCGTTGATCGATCACGTTTCGTGGAAAATATGGCCGCTATTGGCTATCGCATCGACCCTCGGTGGCTGCACCTGGTTGACGCCGCAGGCACATAGCACCATCGCATCGAGTACCCCGCAATCCCAATACGCCGGAACTATCGAGTCGCCCTACGGGTTCCCGCAGGTTGGCAGTCCGGCGTCCGTATAACCGTGGCACTACCATATTGAGAAGGAAAGTGACTCCCGTGCCCGGCGACGTCGAGTGGGGTGTGACGGGGAGAGTGATTATGAAAGCATCCTCGGAAAGTACCGATCGCCAATGGAGCGTGTCGCTGATCCAGACCAAAATGATTCCGCCACGCCTTCCGTCGCGCTGCGTAAAACGGCCCGCGTTGTTTGAGAGGCTGCGAGCGCGGCCGGCGCACGGCGTAACCGTCGTGACCGCCCCGGCGGGTTTCGGCAAGACAACCTTGCTGGCTGGCTGGAGTGAAGCGCTGTCGGAGCAAAAACATCCGGTTGCCTGGCTTAGCGTTGACGAAGAAGACGATGATCCGCAGCAGTTCGGTGCGTATCTGGTGGCGGCATTCTCCCGGGCAGCGCAGGACATTGGCTGGCAGGCTCAACAGCTCCTGAATCATGATGCGCTGACCCCCATCAAAACCGTCATTTCAGTACTCTTGAACGGGATCGCTGCGCACGGCCAGCGCGTGTTCCTCGTGCTGGACGATGTCGATCGCCTGACGGCGAAACCCGTTCTTGCGGTTGTGTCCCGCCTGCTGCGCTACGCCCCCGAAAACATGCATATCCTGCTCGGCGCGCGCGGTGAACCTGCCTTGACGCTGGGGCAGCTTCGGGCACCAGAGAAGCTGATGCGTATCGATGCCGACGACCTCCGTTTTTCGATTGACGAAGCGCAGGCGTTCTTTGACCAGACAGCCACCATGCCGCTCAACCGTACCAGTGTCGAGTTGTTGAACGAGGCGACTGAGGGGTGGGTGGCGGGCTTGCAGCTGGCTTCCCTTGCACTGACCCAGGCGGGCGATGCGGCCAGGGTTGCCAGCAACCTTGCCGGAAGCGGCTCCGGGATCGATCGCTACCTGAACGATACGGTGCTGGCGCATTTGCCGCCGCCCATGCTCAGGTTTCTGCTGTCCACGTCGGTTCTTGAACGGCTCACCCCCGGCGTGTGCGATGCCATCATGGGCGATGGTGCTGAAAGCGGGAAAAACCTGGACTGGCTCGAGCGGCATAACGTGTTCATCCAGCCCCTTGATGAACGACAGGAGTGGTACCGCTATCACGCACTGCTGTCCGACGCGCTTCGGCGCCGGCTTGTCCGTCAGATGCCGAAGGAAGTTCCTTTGCTGCATCGTCGCGCCTGCCAATGGTTTGCAGAAGCACGTCTGTGGCCCGAGGCAGTCAGGCATGCACTGGCAGCAGGCGAAGTTGAGCAGGCAGCACAGTGGGTTGAGAATTGTGCAATGGAGATGTTCGAGCGTGGTGAGCCATACACGTTGCTAGGGTGGATCGAAAAACTTCCGCCGGATGTTATCGGTGGGCGGCTACGCCTGCGTCTCGCGAAGGCGTGGGCCCTTGCATTCTCGCTTCAGACAACGCTTGCTGCGAGGGAGATTTCCGTTGTTATGGACGAAATTCACCGGGTGGGCCGAGGTGAGACAGGCACTGTCGATGAGTCTGTACTGGCGGAGGTGAACGCCATCAGCGCGGCGATTGCAGGAGTCAATGACGACAGCGAACGTGCGCTTGAACTCGGGCGTGCCGCCGAGACCTCTTTGGGATCGACGACGCCGTGGGCAAAGCGCTACGCTCATGCAGCGCAATTCTTTGGTTTGATGTATAGGGGAAGGTTTGATCAGATACGTCGCATATGGGACATCACCCGGGAACGAGCGGAACATGTTCCGGGGCCGATCTACTCAGATATATTTCAAAACGGGATGTACGGCCTTGCTGCGCTGGTACATGGCGAGCTGCCCGAAGCGACGCGAATTTTCGAGGACACGCTTCAGCGCGCGGAAAGTCTCCTGGGCCATTCCTCAGCAGGTGCGGTGGGGCTGGCGGGTTGCCTTGCGTCAATCTACTATGAATGGAATGAGCTTCCGCGAGCACGGAGGGTAATCGCGAACCGTACAACGATTGCCTTGGAGGTTTCCCCGCTCGGTGCGCTGATCCGGCACGTGCTTGCGGCGGCACGCCTTTTGTGGCGTGATGGAGAGACCGGTTCGGCTCTGGCTATTCTCGAAGACGGTCGCCAGGTCGCTGCAGCCCGACGCTGGCTACGTCTCAAGCTGGCATGCGATGCCGAGACGATAAGACTGTACCTTGTAGACGGCCGCGTCGCCAAGGCCAGACAGATCGCCGACGAACTAAGCGCGAGCGTGCCAATGATGTGCGAAGGGCGAATGGGGTCCGCTATGGAAACCTGGACAACCTACTGCCTCCTGCAGGCCCGCGTTCTGATGGCCGAGGACCTTGCTGAGGAGGCCGTCACGCTTCTTGCTCGTTCGCTGGATACTGTGGCCGCGATGGGCTGGCGTGGTTATGAGGTGGTTATTTCCGTGCTGCTTTCCCTCGCGTTCGAACAATGTGGAGCGTCTGAAAAGGCACTTGTCACGCTCGGACGAGCGCTACGCATCGGCGAAGTGAGCGGCATGATTAACAGCTTCGTGGATGAAGGACCGGCGGTGCAGGCATTACTGCAACGGTTTCGCCAGGCCTCAGAGAACGTTTCTGAAGTCGAAACGGCCTATTTCGATAGATTGCTGGCAGCTTTCGACGATGTCCGCGGTTCACCGGCTGCATCGCCCACGACTGTTGGGCCCATGCTGGTGTCGTCGGATATTCTGAGTGCGAGGGAGTTCGAGGTGCTTAACTACGTTGCCTGTGGCCTTTCGAACAAGGAGATCGGCCGGTCGTTGAAACTGGCACCCGAGACGGTCAAGTGGCATCTGAAAAACATCTTCGAAAAACTCAACGTAAGTTCGCGAATCGAGGCCGTGCAGAAAGTTCTTGGGCTGGGTGCTGGCGAGCACCGTGCAGGGATGTAGTCACACACGCTCGTCACCGATCTCCTTCACGCCAATGCGTCGTCGAACGGCTCCTGGTTATTCCGCTGACATTCTCGCCGTTGGGCCCAACGCCAATCTCCTTCCTTCTTCCAGAAAGCGGGCTGCCTCCGCTGCGTGATCAACCTGGAACTTCTGAACCAACTCATGGCAACCCTGGCGAATATCGTCGCCAAAGAACGCTTGAGAGGTCGCGTTGAGCGGCGACGGTAAGTCAATGTCACGGGGATCGGCGCCCAGTGCCCGCAGCAATCGCATCGCGCCATCTCTGGTCGCGATCTCGGACAGCTCAACCTCGTGGATATGTATATTGTCGTTCTCTGCCAATAATTTCCGGTAATACTCAACACGCGTCCACATCTCATGGATGTACCACAACGCAGCGCCGTACATTCCATGCGGTATGAACGGCGTGGCACTCACGATCACATTGCGGTAACGTCTATCAAGGTAAAACAGCCACGTGAACGCGTTATTAACAAAATCAAAGCGGTTGGCGAGGCTCCAGAGAATGTCTTCAGTATCGCGCCGCAAAATGATCAGATCTACCCGGCCCGCACGGGTTAGCGGTGCGATATTCTCGATCAGTCCCGCCTTGACGAGGGGGTGCGAAATCTCGGCGTAGACACACGCGGGACCATTGGCGAGTCCATGCAGCTTTTGAGTCCAGAATTTCTGCACGTGGACGTCATTGCCAAACGTATTGAAATGCGTGAAATGTGACGCGTCCGGATGGTGCACGCCTAGGTCCGTGTGTCCAGCACGCTCGTGATGCACCTCTGCATTGTGCAGATTCCGTCTCAGCAGCTCAGTCAGATAAAGCGTACCGCTACGCCCGGTGGTCAAGGGAAAGATGAAGTGTTTGCTTGGCATGTCATGCGACTAGGTTCGGTAGCGTCGCCCGCAACCACCAGATACGCACAGCGAAGACGCGCAGTTGCGGGTATTCCGTGTGCGGATAATGCAATTGTTCGAACTGCTCAGCATAGCAGCAATTCGCGTCCAAGGGTTTGTGCCGCATTATCACGTTTGTTGACGGCGCCATATGGCCCTGGATGAGCGCGTGATGCGCCACGTTCTGTGCGAGCGTATCGGTTGCTGGGAAGGAAAATATTCCTACGTCACTCCATCATGGCGATGGTTACGACCCGCCTTGAATTTAGGCCACCGTCTGTCGGGTTCACAAATTTTGACAGCCTGACTGGCTTGACACGGATACAGTACCTAAACCCGCATACGAGGAGACCAACCTGTGCGCATTGAGTTCTAGCGAACGTCGCAGCGCATGCGGGAAGCGTGTCTGGCGAAAATGTTCGAGAAAAGTTGAAATATGGCACCAAAAACGATTGCTGTTACGGGGCTGAGCGATGCAAAGGCATTCACGCACAGGCCGAGCGAAGAGGTCGACGCGTTACGTCGTCGGCAGCGCTGGATCGTATGGATTGCCATTGCGGCGATCCCGCTGTCTTTGTTGTTCGTGTGGGGGTTCCTTCATCTGATTCTCGTGCTGGTGTTTGCGAACCAAGCCATTGCCCACTAAATATTTGCGATGTGACATGGACACGCATTCGACGGACAAATTCGTTGGTGGGGTGCTGATTGGTGCAATCGTCACGGCCGCAGTGGTGGTGATCTTCAAGTATCTCGGCATCCCGTCAGGGCGTTACGGAAACGAGGTAACCCAGGCCGCAGCGCCAATCATGGTTGCCGCCTGCATCCTTCTTCCACATCCACTTCTGCTCATAACAGTCCTTCGAGCGCGGCGAGATCCGTTATTGCTCGATGAAGATCTGAATGCAACGATGACGGGTCGGGCGCTCGGCTTGGTGGCCGGTTTCTTTATCGGCATAACCTTGTGTTCGGAAATTCTTTGAATTCCTTCTTTGAGGAAACCACAACATCGGGCACGCTTCCCTCGCTCCACAGATTTAGCAACAAATTCTCAAAATCTCTGGCATACGAACGAACATCGAATAGCGGCAGGCTCATTCGCCTTGAGACCAAATGAGACCGATAAGCGGCCAACGCTCGTCGGTCCTCAATCAGGCGGCCAACGACGTCTACATACTCTGTCTCGCTTCGAGTCGCGAGGGTTGATAACCCAGCCGCGTTTAGCAAGGACGCGGCGACTCTCGATGCGAACGTCTCGCCGACGAGCGTCACGACTGGCACGCCTGCCCATAAGGCATCACTGCTGCCGGTATGCCCGCCATACGGGTGTGTGTCCAGCATCAGATCGGCACATGAGAGCCTTGTAATGTGGCGCGGAATCGCCTCAAGCGAAGCAAAGTGCAAGCGGCCCGGATCGACGCCGCGAACGGATGCCTCAAGCCGGAGGTTTTCCGCAACGACGAGGTTGGTCTGCAGTAGCCACAATACGCATTGAGGATGCTTGCGCAATATCCTGCACCAGAGATCGAATATCGCAGGAGTGATCTTGAACGGCGAACCGAGGTTGGCTAGCACGATGCTGTCGCTCGGCAGGCCAAACTCCAGCCGTGTGCATTCTTGCGGCAGTGGGCGTTGCCGATCGTTGGGCTGATACGAGAAAGGCAGTCTTGCGATCCGCTCGGAATAGTGGTGCTCAAGTTCAGGCGGCACGACTACCGCATCGGCAATCAGGAAATCGACAACCGGGGCACCGAACCCAGACGGATTGTAAAGATAGGCCACCTGAATCGGCGCGGGGCGGTGCGTCAGAACGCCGACTCTGGGATCGGTCAGGTTGCGGATGAAGATCAGGATGTCGATGCCGTCGCGCTCAATTATCCTGGCAATGTCGTCATTTCCGAATTCAGAAACGCAGTGGAATTGATCGAACGCCTGGATGGCCCGCTGCCGTATTGGGTCGTCAATCGACGGTCCACTGTCGTAGGCGATGTATTGGAATCGGCTTCGGTCGTGCTCTTCGATCAGCCCGACCATCAAGTGCATGGTTGCCTGGTTATAAAAATCCGCTCCCAGGAATCCGACACGCAGTTTTCCGCTTGTGCCGACCGCGTCCAGCTTGCGTCGAGGAGAAACATTCTCCCGGATCGAAAGACCAAGCATATGGCGTCGGCCGACCTCGAGTAGATCGGCAGCAGTAAAGTATGGCGAGGCCAGGAGCGGCTCTCCGATCAGGAATCCTCCTTTGTGCCTGAAATTGTCCCGCAAAACGCGCTGCAGATAGTCGTAGCGTTGCCAGTTGCAGACGTGAAGAGAGCAAACCAGTTCTTTGCTGACCAGATCGAAGTCGCCGGGTTCCCATTCGTTGACCTTTTGATAAATCCGGCGCGCTTTTTCCAGCTCCCCGCTTTTGCAATATTCATCGGCTGAATGAATCAGCGCGGCCTTGCTGGATTTCTTCATGGATTCAAACTGACTCGGTCCTGGGCGGCCATCATCATGGCCCGGAGTTCGGTGACCATGCCGTAGTAGTGAACCATCAGGCTCGAGTCTTGCTGGAAGAACCACGGTGTGTTCAGGTCAACGAGACTCAACCCGGCGTCGAGATTCCAGCTAAGCGAGCCTTTGAGGATGTCGGCGATGACAGTCTGGTCTCCGCCACTCGCGTACGTGCTTGACCTGTCGGGCACAGTACGGATCGACTCGAGTATATGTTCGACCAGTTCGAAGTTACGGTCGGTTCGCCGGAGTCCCAGCACGCCGGCATTGATAATCCAGGGGCCAATGTCATGGGCCGCGACGATTTCGCGGGCCTCTAGCAGGGGATCGAGTCTCATTGCCTGGTTTATAAAGAGGATATCGGCGTCGATCCACATCACCCATTCATGATGCGGTAGATACTTTCGCAGAAGCCACGGCTTGAGCCATGTTCCCGCCATTCCCGGTTCGGCTTCAGTGGGCGTCTCGCGGTGCACATAGAGCGTATGACCGTGGCGCCTGCAGTAGCGTAGAAAATTCGACTCGGCAATCGCGCCAAACTTGCGGATGTTCGGTGTGTAGTACATAACGATCGCTATGGGTCGCCCAGGGTTATGGACGCTGAATTCGCCCTGCTCAACACTGTCATATGCCGGAAATTCCAGCATGGGCGTACCTTTCTGCTGCCAGTCGTTCACATGTTCGAACAGTGCCGAGCGAAAGCGTGGATGCGTACCTGCGTACAACTCAACGTCCGATAGCACCAGTGTCCATATGTTTGTTTGCCGCACCCATGGCGGCTGACTGCGCACGTTACAGATTGCGGCACAGTAGTATCCGCCGAGCTGTGCATGGGGAGGCAGGTAGTCCAGATCTGCGTGAAGATCCAGTTCATGATTGAGCCCGCCCGTTACCTTGGCTCGCGCGATAAAGCCCGTGACCAGCGCGCGCACGGCAGCCGTGTTGCGCCAGACCTGAACTGCGGTCTGTCTGTTGTAGCCTTCTCCCTCCACACCCATCAGAAGATAGTCGCGTCCTTCGGCGATGCTTTCGACCCGGTGCATGCCAAGAATCACGCAATCTTCCGTGACGCAAACGAGCAGCGCGGATTTCGGCAAGCGCCGCAGGTGATGCAGGATCAGTTCGTACTTGTAGAGAATCCGATGTGCAATGCTCTGCAGGCCAGTCATCGACACCACCTCATGTTCATATCCCATCTTCGCACAGTAGTGCCGATGGTTGATCAGGGCTTGTGGTTCGTTATTCTCAAGAATGCTCAAACAAAGAGTCGTCATCAACAGCTTCGCAGAGGGGGGCGTAAGTAGCACCCGAACGTTTTAGTGAATGAGACGATGCTTGCCAACGAACTCGTCTATCTGTTCGCGTTCGATCGGGGCGGAGATGTAGTAGCCTTGGCAATCTATATGCTCAATTGTGCTGACCCACGCGAACTGCGCTTGCGTCTCTACACCTTCGACTACGACTCGCATTCCAAGACGTTGCCCGAGCTGGACGAGCGCTTCAACTACGATCTTTGAATTCGCGTTGTCCTGAATGTCGCACATGAACTTGCGATCTAACTTCAGCGTGTCGACCCCGAGCCGATGCAGAACGGTGAGCGACCAGCATCCGGCGCCAAAATCGTCGATCGCCACGCTCACGCCGGATTTCTTAAGGGATTCAATAGCCGCGGCCAACACTTCGATTGAGCCGGGATCGGTGCTCTCGGTGACCTCGATTTGTAACCGGGAGGCGTTGACCGATCGGTTGTGAAGTAGGGAAGATAGTTTGCTTGCCAACCCTGGCTGACCAATTTGGCTAGCGGGAAGATTGACGGCCAACGAAAGCGTGTTGTACCCCCTAAAGGTCCAATCGGCCAGCGTCTGAGCCGCTTCCGCAACAACGAAATTCGTGAAACTCTCAGTTAGCGGAGAGTCTTCCACAAGGTCGATAAACAAATTTGGAGTAAGTACGCCGCGCGACGGATGTCTCCAACGCAGGAGCGACTCAAAGCCGGACAATCGACCTTCCAGCAGTCGCAACTTGGGCTGATAGACGAAAAAAAACTCTCGTCTGGCTAGACCGCGTTCCGCGTCGCCGATTGTGCAGAACTCGCGATCGTCTGCGGCTATGTGTTCCATGGAAGTCTCTAGTACGTGTGCGTTGCAAGCCTCGCATCAACTGGCCGTTAGCGCCGCTTGTTGAACGCCCATCCTGCATGTGCAGCATATCGAATCGGACCACGAGATTTGTGAACGATTGAAACATTGCGATTCCGGGTGGAGCGCGTTGCGTGCGTTTGCCGAAAGTCCCGCCAGTTCACTTTTTGTGACGTGTCGCTTTCCCGTGCTGTCTACCATCAACGCACCGACGGACTTGGGGATGTTCGACGGGTGTGCGAACGAGTTCAGAAATTGAGGAATGTCGTGGATTCAGCGTATTCAACCAACAGATTTTTTTGGGGAGTTCTAGTGGGCGCTCTCGTTGGGTGGCTTGCTTCTGTTGGAGTGGACTATTGGGGATTGCATTTTCCCATGGGGAAGGGGGGCGGTTTGCGGCTGGCAATAGAAGCCGCCGCCTCGGCTTGTCTGGTTCTGCCCAGGCCGTTACTGCTCAAAACGGTCTTTCGTTCGCGACGTAATGTGTTTATGCAGGATATAGATGTGAATGCGATGCTGAAGGGGCGCGTTGTTGGTGTGGCGAGTGGTATCTGTGTGGGTGCGACCGTGAACAGCATGCTTTTTTGAGTGGTTCGGTTTAGGTGGTGAACGAACCGGTTTGTGACCGCATCTGTGAGATTGGTGTACGGTTCATTTTTCACCACATTGGTTCTCGCGCTGCGCGTGCACGCAGGAGCGGTACGAGGGCTTTCTTCGAGGTTGCGCTGCCAGTCAGCAATTTTAATTATTCGGCAGCGGGAAGTTGTGAACATTAGTGAACTGGGGCGATATTCCTCTGGCGTTGTCTCGAATTTGCCATTCCGGATGGGATGACATGCCGCGACCTTTGAGAATTGCTATATATTCCCGGTCGCAATGGAATTCCCAGGTCTTGGGGCGAGAGTTAAGTGCTTCGCAAGATTCAGTTCGCTTTCATTTTATTTACTCGCATACGCACAGATTTCGAAAATCCCACGGCTTGTCTACGGGTGGTTCGCCGTTGCACGACCTATCGGGTGTGCCTGGACTTGGTCCTCGGTAGAAGGCTTAGGCCTCGGCAGTTTGAGGTGATCTTTGCCTGGAAGGGGCAAGTGTCACAACGTGGATCGAGCGTCGTGCGCAGAAAGTGTACGAGGAATCTCCGCTTGGAAAGGCGCATTGGTCCGATGCATTGATGACTTTGTCGGCGCGACCAGTTCTGTCTGATGGCGGAAGTGGGGGCGGCTGCGTGTGTAGGCGGTCGTCTGAGACCGAGGCGTGTCACAAAGGTTTGCAATGTGGGGCTGGGCACTCCGTAGACTTTGTGAACGTTTTGATTTTTTTGAAAATGAAATCAGCCATCGAGAAATTTGAGAACGAATTTCGAATGGTTGGGCTTGAGTCGGGATTTCATATTTTATTTAAATCAAATTAAATAAATGAAGCCAGATCATAGGATTGGAGAGTGATCGGGTGGGTGAATCAGGTGGAGAATAAGCGATGAATAGGGCGTACCGATCGATCTGGAATGAATCACTGGGAACGTGGGTTGCCGTATCAGAGCTCGCCTCCGCCCGAGGCAAGCCCAAGAAATCGAAGATGGTTCATGCTGTCGCAGTGGCGGCAGTTGCTTTAGGTGCGCAGGTGCATGTTGCTTATGCGCAGTACGCTGCTGGAGCCAGTGTTGCATCTGGCGCTTCAGCGCCCGGCGCGCAGGCAAGCTCGGCCGCAAGTATAGCTATCGGCACCGCTCAGGGTGGGACCGCCGTTGCGCAGGGAGGAGCTTACGCAATTGCAATTGGTGGCAGTGCTTTTGCCAACGGGGTCTCCACAACCGCTCTTGGCGGCAATGCTACTGCCACCTTGAATGATGCAACGGCTATTGGTTACGGTGCTTATGCTACCACTAACGCAACGGCTCTTGGTTATGGTAGCTCGGCTAGTGGCTCCTACGCTGAAGCAATAGGGTTTGGGAGCGCTGCTACAAATAATTCCTCGATTGCCCTTGGTACGTACGCTGTCGCAACAGGCTCGGCCGCGGTGGCCGTAGGACTGTCTGCTTCCGCGCCGGGCACCGATGCTGTCGCCTTAGGACCGAACGCTTCCTCGACGGCTTCCAACGCCGTAGCTTTAGGGGCGGCGTCGATAGCTAATGTCGCAGGGTCGGTCGCACTCGGCAACGGCGCCTCTACGACTGCTACCGCATCTGCTGCCACGGGCGGCACCGGTGCGGTCACCCCCGTGACGATTGGCAGTACAACTTACGGGTCGTTTGCTGCCACCAGTTCCACCGCTGGTGTTGTGAGTGTCGGGACTCCTGGAAACGAGCGACGTATACAGAACGTAGCTGCGGGCCTGATCGGCGCGACCAGTACTGATGCGGTGAACGGCAGCGAGCTGTATTCGGTTGCAAGTACGTTAGGTTCTAACATTACTTCACTGTCAACGTCGACGTCGACGGGTATCAGCACGGCGCAGAGCGGAGTGAACTCGCTGTCTACGGGTCTGAGTACGACGAACAGCAATGTGGCGTCGTTGTCGACTTCCATGTCGACGGGCATCAGCACGGCGCAGAGCGGAGTGAACTCGCTGTCTACGGGTCTGAGTACGACCAACAGCAATGTGGCGTCGCTGTCGACGTCGACGTCGGCGGGAATCAGCACGGCACAGAGCGGTGTGACGTCACTGTCCACGGGCCTGAGTACGACCAACAGCAATGTGACGTCGCTGTCGACGTCGGCCTCGACGGGCCTGAGCACGACGAACAGCAATGTAGCGTCGCTGTCGACTGGTGTAAGCACGGCGCAGAGTGGTGTGACGTCGCTGTCCACGGGTCTGAGCACGACGAACAGCAATGTGGCGTCGCTGTCGACTGGTGTAAGCACGGTGCAGAGTGGGGTGACGTCACTGTCCACGGGTCTGAGTACGACGAACAGCAATGTGACTTCGCTGTCGACATCGACGTCGACCGGCATCAGCACGGCACAGAGTGGTGTGAACTCGCTGTCTACAGGCCTGGGCACCACCAACAGCAATGTGGCGTCGCTGTCGACTGGTGTAAGCACGGCGCAGAGCGGAGTGAACTCGCTGTCCACGGGTCTGAGCACGACCAACAGCAATGTGACTTCGCTGTCGACCTCGACGTCGACGGGTATCAGCACGGCACAGAGTGGTGTGAACTCGCTGTCTACAGGCCTGAGTACGACCAACAGTAATGTGGCGTCGCTGTCGACTGGTGTAAGCACGGTGCAGAGCGGAGTGACGTCACTGTCCACGGGGTTGAGTACGACCAACAGCAATGTGGTGTCGCTGTCGACCTCCACGTCGACGGGCATCAGCACGGCGCAGAGCGGTGTGAACTCGCTGTCCACGGGTCTGAGCACGACCAACAGCAATGTGACTTCGCTGTCGACCTCGACGTCGACGGGTATCAGCACGGCGCAGAGCGGTGTGAACTCGCTGTCCACGGGTCTGAGCACGACCAACAGCAATGTCTCCTCTCTGTCGACCTCCACGTCGACAGGCATCAGCACGGCACAGAGCGGAGTGAACTCGTTGTCCACGGGTCTGAGCACGACGAACAGTAATGTGGCGTCGCTGTCGACTGGTGTAAGCACGGCGCAGAGTGGTGTGAACTCGCTGTCCACGGGCCTGAGTACGACCAACAGTAATGTGGCGTCGCTGTCGACTGGTGTAAGCACGGTGCAGAGCGGAGTGACGTCACTGTCCACGGGGTTGAGTACGACCGACAGCAATGTGACTTCGCTGTCGACCTCGACGTCGACGGGCATCAGCACGGCGCAGAGTGGTGTGAACTCGTTGTCCACGGGTCTGAGCACGACGAACAGTAATGTGGTGTCGTTGTCGACCTCGACGTCGACGGGAATCAGCACGGCGCAGAGTGGTGTGAACTCGCTGTCCACGGGCCTGAGTACGACCAACAGTAATGTGGCGTCGCTGTCGACTGGTGTAAGCACGGTGCAGAGCGGAGTGACGTCACTGTCCACGGGGTTGAGTACGACGAACAGCAATGTGACTTCGCTGTCGACCTCGACGTCGACGGGAATCAGCACGGTGCAGAGCGGCGTGAACTCGCTGTCTACGGGTCTGAGCACGACCAACAGCAATGTGGTGTCGCTGTCGACGTCGGCCTCGACCGGTCTGAGCACAACGAACAGCAACGTCGCCTCGCTGTCGACCTCCACGTCGACGGGCATCAGCACGGCGCAGAGCGGTGTGAACTCGCTGTCCACAGGTCTGAGCACGACCAACAGCAATGTGGCGTCGCTGTCGACCTCGACCTCGACCGGTCTGAGCACAACGAACAGCAATGTCGCCTCGCTGTCGACCTCGACATCGACGGGTATCAGCACGGCACAGAGCGGTGTGAACTCGTTGTCCACGGGTCTGAGTACGACCAACAGCAATGTGGCGTCGCTGTCGACGTCGGCCTCGACGGGCCTGAGCACAACGAACAGCAACGTCGCCTCGCTGTCCACCTCGACCTCGACGGGTATCAGCACGGCGCAGAGCGGCGTGAACTCGCTGTCCACGGGTCTGAGCACGACCAACAGCAATGTGGTGTCGCTGTCGACGTCGGCCTCGACCGGTCTGAGCACAACGAACAGCAATGTCGCCTCGCTGTCGACCTCGACCTCGACGGGTCTGAGCACAACGAACAGCAACGTTGCCTCGCTGTCGACCTCAACATCGACGGGCATCAGCACGGCACAGAGCGGTGTGAACTCGTTGTCCACGGGTCTGAGTACGACCAACAGCAATGTGGCGTCGCTGTCAACGTCGGCCTCGACGGGCCTGAGTACAACGAACAGCAACGTTGCCTCTCTGTCGACTTCCACGTCGACTGGAATCAGCACGGCGCAGAGCGGTGTGAACTCGCTGTCCACAGGTCTGAGCACGACCAACAGCAATGTCGCCTCGCTGTCGACCTCGACATCGACGGGTATCAGCACGGCACAGAGCGGTGTGAACTCGCTGTCTACAGGCCTGAGCACGACGAACAACAATGTGGCGTCGCTGTCGACCTCGACCTCGACCGGTCTGAGCACAACGAACAGCAACGTCGCCTCGCTGTCGACCTCCACGTCGACGGGCATCAGCACGGCACAGAGCGGTGTGAACTCGTTGTCCACGGGTCTGAGTACGACCAACAGCAATGTGGCGTCGCTGTCGACCTCGACGTCGACGGGTATCAGCACGGCGCAGAGCGGAGTGAACTCGTTGTCCACGGGTCTGAGCACGACCAACAGCAATGTGACGTCGCTGTCGACCTCGACCTCGACGGGTATCAGCACGGCGCAGAGCGGAGTGAACTCGCTGTCCACGGGCCTGAGCACGACCAACAGCAACGTTGCCTCGCTGTCGACTTCCACGTCGACGGGAATCAGCACGGCGCAGAGCGGCGTGAACTCGCTGTCTACGGGTCTGAGCACGACCAACAGTAATGTGGCCTCGCTGTCGACCTCCACGTCGACGGGCATCAGCACGGCGCAGAGCGGCGTGAACTCGCTGTCTACGGGCCTGAGCACGACGAACAGCAACGTTGCCTCGCTGTCGACTTCCACGTCGACGGGAATCAGCACGGCGCAGAGCGGCGTGAACTCGCTGTCTACGGGTCTGAGTACGACCAACAGCAACGTGGCGTCGCTGTCGACGTCGGCCTCGACCGGTCTGAGCACAACGAACAGCAACGTCGCCTCGCTCTCGACCTCGACGTCGACCGGAATCAGCACGGCGCAGAGCGGCGTGAGCTCGCTGTCCACAGGTCTGAGCACGACCAACAGCAATGTGGCGTCGCTGTCGACGTCGGCCTCGACGGGCCTGAGTACAACGAACAGCAACGTTGCCTCTCTGTCGACTTCCACGTCGACTGGAATCAGTACGGCGCAGAGCGGTGTGAACTCGCTGTCCACGGGTCTGAGCACGACCAACAGCAATGTGGCGTCGCTGTCGACGTCGACCTCGACGGGCATCAGCACGGCGCAGAGTGGTGTGAACTCGCTGTCTACAGGCCTGAGCACCACCAACAGCAATGTGGCGTCGCTGTCGACGTCGGCCTCGACGGGCCTGAGTACAACGAACAGCAACGTTGCCTCTCTGTCGACTTCCACGTCGACCGGCATCAGCACGGCACAGAGCGGTGTGAACTCGCTGTCTACGGGTCTGAGCACGACCAACAGTAATGTGGCGTCGCTGTCGACGTCGGCCTCGACCGGTCTGAGCACAACGAACAGCAACGTCGCCTCGCTGTCCACCTCGACCTCGACGGGTATCAGCACGGCGCAGAGCGGCGTGAACTCGCTGTCCACGGGTCTGAGCACGACCAACAGCAATGTCGCCTCGCTGTCGACCTCGACCTCGACGGGCATCAGCACGGCACAGAGCGGTGTGAACTCGTTGTCCACGGGTCTGAGTACGACCAACAGCAATGTGGCGTCGCTGTCGACCTCGACCTCGACCGGAATCAGCACGGCACAGAGCGGCGTGAACTCGCTGTCTACAGGCCTGAGCACCACCAACAGTAATGTGGTGTCGCTGTCGACGTCGGCCTCGACGGGTCTGAGCACCACCAACAGCAATGTGGCCTCGCTGTCGACCTCGACGTCGACGGGCATCAGCACGGCACAGAGCGGAGTGAACTCGCTGTCCACGGGTCTGAGCACGACGAACAGCAACGTTGCCTCGCTGTCGACCTCGACGTCGACGGGCATCAGCACGGCACAGAGCGGTGTGACGTCACTGTCGACGGGCCTGAGCACCACCAACAGCAACGTCACCTTGCTGTCGACGGGCCTGAGCACGACCAACAGTAACGTTGCCTCGCTGTCCACGGGCCTGAGTACGACCAACAGTAACGTCACCTCGCTGTCGACGGGCCTGAGTACGACCAACAGCAACGTCACCTCGCTGTCGACGGGTCTGAGCACCACGAACAGCAACGTCACCTTGCTGTCGACGGGCCTGAGCACCACCAACAGCAATGTCTCCTCGCTGTCCACAGGTCTCAAGACGACCACAAGCAGCGTAAGTGCGCTGTCGACGGGCATCGCTACCGGCACGGTAGGCCTCGTACAGCAGGTCGGCGGTGCGCCGGGCAACGGCGCGATCACGGTGGGCGCCAACACGGGCGGAACTAGTGTCAACTTCGCCGGGACTGCGGGCCCGCGCCAGCTCAACGGCGTAGCCGCCGGCACCGCGCCGACCGATGCGGTGAACGTCAGTCAGTTGCAGACGGTAGCCTCGGAGGTAGGCGATGCCGTGCAGTATGACAATGCTTCGCATACCAGTGTGACGCTCGGCGGCGTTGGAGCAGCTTCTGCGGTTGCGTTGACCAACGTCGCGGCCGGCGCGGTGTCGGCATCGAGCACCGATGCCATCAACGGCAGCCAGTTGTTCACGTTTGAATCTACAGTCGAAACACAACTCAGCTCACTCGGCGGCCAGGTCACACAGCTCTCGCAACCCACGAGCACGGCCACGAATGCTGCGGCGGCGAACTCGAAGTACGTCGCAGTGAATTCGACCGGCAGTGCGGCGAGCGCGACGGGCACCGAATCGGTCGCGATCGGTGGCAACTCGAACGCCAGTTCGGGCAACAGCGTCGCAGTCGGTTCGGGTGCGCAGTCCACCGGATCCGGTTCGTCTGCGCTGGGTGCCAACGCCACTGCGTCCGCGCCGAACTCGGTGGCCCTGGGTTCCGGCTCGGTCGCCAGCCAGGCGAACTCGGTGTCGGTAGGCTCGCCGAACAATCTGCGGACCATCACCAATGTGGCGCCGGGCGTCAATCCGACTGATGCGGTCAACATACAGCAGTTGGGAGGGGTTCAGGACGAAGTGAACTCGATGGCGCGACAAGCTTATTCGGGCATCGCTGCTGCAACTGCTTTGACGATGATTCCAGAGGTCGATCCTGGCAAGACCTTGTCGATCGGGATTGGCACGGGGAACTATCAGGGCTACTCAGCGGTTGCGATCGGATTCACGGCGCGTATTACCGAAAACCTGAAGATCAAGGGTGGCGTCGGTACCAGCAGCTCAGGTACCGTGGTTGGGGCAGGTATTGGATATCAGTGGTGATGTGCAGATGTTGCAAGTGTGAATGAGGGAGCCGGCATGAGTGTCCTGGATTACATCGGTTGTCTTGTGGCCAACTTACTGCTGCGCTCCCGGCACACGTCCGTTGAGGTCGCACCCCGGTGCGCTTCGCGGTCGATGAGGCTGAGTGCGGGCATACTGGTTTCATTTTCGAACGACCGATCGCGATGAGTAATGAAATGGCATCGCGCTTTGAGCATATCGATGAACTGATCTCGCAGGGAGATCTTGTTGGGGCGTGGCGTCTGCTGGAGGCTCATCGTACTTCACACCCCAGCGCCCCGGGTGTGCTGACGGTGACTGGCCGGCTTCTGCGTTTGCGGGGACGCCACGTCGAGGCCCGTGTGCTGCTGGAGCACACGCTACGTGACGTCCCGAATGACCCCCGGGCGCAGGTCGAGCTCGCTTATATCGCGCGGGATCTTGGTGAGGTCGAAGCGGCCCATGTGTGGTTTGAGAGGGCGTACCATGACTATACGCAGGGTGAGGCATGGGTGCTGGACTGGATCGAACTTCTGTGCGGCCTGAGCCGGTTCGACCTCGCACAAAGTGCCGCTGCAGCCTATTGCGAACGCGTGCCTGGGAGCGCCCGCGGCTGGTTCTGTCTGGGCTTCGCGTACCAGCTTGGTAAGCGGCACGACCTCGTGCTCGGTGCCTATGAGCGGGCGATGCAGCTCGATCAGACAGTGCACATGCTACGCAACAACATGGCGGCCGCGTACATCGAGGTGAAAAGCTACGACAAGGCGCAATCGCTACTTGAGAAGACCCTCCATGACGATCCCGGCAACGCGTTGGCGTGGACCAATCTTGCGAACGTGTTGCTCAAGTGCGGTGATCCGGCTGCGGCCCAGGTGGCGGCCGAGCGTGCGTGTGCGCTAGCACCAGACTATTCGGTCGCACTGCAAGCCTGCACCAATGTGCTCAAGGAGCTGCAGGATTGGGACAGGGCACTGGGTATTGCGCAACGGGCAGCAAGCCTCGAGCCGGGTAACGCGTCGCTTGCCTGGTCGCTCGCCATGCTGCAACTGCTGTGCGGCGACTATGCCACGGGCTGGCAGAACCATGAAGCTCGGTGGGATGGTTCTCCTGAGTTGCGCGGCACTTTGCCGAGTCTGCCGGCGCCACGCTGGACAGGGCAATCTCTCGCCGGCAAGACCCTCTTTGTATGGGGCGAACAGGGCTATGGCGATGTCCTGCAGTTCGTGCGATTCCTGCCGCTCATCGCCAGACATGTCCGGCACGCGGGTGGCAAGCTGGTTTTCTGCTGTTTTGCGAACCTTCTGGCGCTGGTACGGCGCAGTCTCGGTGATGAGGTGGAGACGATCGTGGCAGACGATCAGCCGCTTTCCTGGCCCAGCTTCGACTATCAACTGCCGCTGGCGAGTCTGCCGTTGATGCTGGGCGTGACGCTGGACCAGCTTTCGGTCGCGCCGCGCTATCTTGAGGCCGACCCTGCAAAGGTCGAAGTGTGGCGTGCGCGATATACGCCGGTGGCGCGCAGGATCAGGGTCGGATTGGTGTGGAGCGGTGGTCGCACGCACCAGCGCAACTCGTTGCGCGCGGTGGATCCACTGGCCCTCGCGAGCGCGTTTGGCCCCGTGCAAGGCGTCGATTTTGTCAGCTTACAGATCGGTGCCGACGGTGAGACTGAGGCCCGGGTCATGTGCGAGGCAGGGTTGATGTTGACCGACCCCACCCCGGAACTGGTGTCGTTCGATGATACGGCGGCGTTGCTCCAGAGTCTGGATCTGGTGATCACCGTATGCACGTCGGTCGCGCATCTGGCAGGCGCCTTGGGCATACCGGCGTGGGTGTTGCTGGACGTTAATCCACACTGGGTGTGGATGACCGGACGCAGCGACAGTCCGTGGTATCCGTCAATCCGGCTGTACCGGCAACAGGAGTATGGCAGATGGGATCCGGTCCTGGCGCTGGTTGCGCGCGATCTTGAGGCGCTGGCTGCGACTGCGGCGCCCCAATTAGCCGAAACGGCGGGAGCATGACGAACCCATACGAAACCATCTTCCTGCCGGCATTCGAGGCACACCAGGCCGGCCGTGTTCAGGAGGCCGAAGAGGGCTATCGGCGGGTGCTCGCGTCCGATCCCCAGCATGCAGATGCGCTGCACTTGCTGGGGTTGATCCATGCTCACCGGGGCGCACTGTCTGAGGCTGAGGCGCTGATCCGGCAGGCGATCGGGATCAGCGAAAACGCCGTGTTTTTGACTAATCTGGGCGATGTGTTGTGTCAACTGGGACGGCTCACGGAGGCGGAGGCGGCCTGTCGTCGTGCGATCGAGCTGACGCCGGACCACACGCTCGCCCACTACAACCTCGGCGTGCTGCTCATGGGGGCGGGGCGTCGGGAGGAGGCGGAGTGCGCATTTCGTCGGACATTGACGCTTGACCCGAGCTCGAACGATGCTCTGAACAACCTCGGACTCCTGCTTGCCGGGATGGGGCGTTTCGATGAGGCCGAAACGGCGTACCGTCGCACAACCGGGAATGATCCCGGCTACCTTCGCGCTCACTACAACCTCGGGATGCAGCTTCTGCGGGCCGGACGTTTCGACGAGGCAGAGCAGGCATTTCGCCACGCGCTGGAGATCGACCCAAGGCACGCGGACGCCCGGAACAATCTCGGCGCTGCCCTGCGGCATCTGGGGTGTTACGACGAAGCCGAAGCGACGTACCGCACAGTGCTGCAGCAGCACCCTGATTTCGCAGATGCGCGCTGGAATCTGGCGTTCCTCCTGTTGAGCTTGGGACGATACGCTGAGGGCTGGCAGCATGCTGAGGCTCGCTACCATCCGCGTCGTAAGGCTAATGTGCCGCTCCCGGATCCGGGATATCCGCAATGGCAGGGCGAACCGCTCGCTGGCCAGTCTCTCGTGATATGGCACGAGCAGGGGCTCGGCGATGTAATCCAGTTTGCCAGGTACGCGCCGCTACTCAAGGCGCGTGGCCTGCGCCGTCTCACGTTGCTCTGTCCCGCGCCATTGAAGGCACTCATGGAGACGCTCGAGGGGGTCGATGAAGTGGTCTGTGATACCGGGGCGGTGGGGCCACACGATTTCTGGTCATTGATCACGAGCCTGCCGCTGCACTTCGGCACCACGACCGAGAACATTCCTGCGCGTCTGCCCTATCTCCACGCGCAGCCTGACCGGGTCGAGTATTGGCGTACCCGGTTGCCTGCAGGTGGGTTCAAGGTTGGACTTGTCTGGAAGGGGTCGACGGTCCATCAGCATGATGCAGACCGATCCTTGCCCAGTCTGCTATCGCTCGCGCCGCTATGGTCGGTGCCGGGCGTAACGTTCGTGAGCCTGCAGAAAGGACAGGGTGAAGACGAGCCAGCATTGCTGTCTGCAGATCTGCCCATCATGTCTGCGGGCTCGAGCATCAACGATCTTGCCGACACGGCAGCTCTCATCAGCCAGCTAGACCTGGTGATCTCGGTCGACACAGCGGTCGCACACCTTACCGGGGCACTGGGCAAGCCCTGCTGGCTCCTGTTGCACAAACCATGGACCGACTGGCGCTGGATGCACGACAGGACGGATTCGCCCTGGTATCCACATGTGATGAGCTTATACCGGCAATCGATGCCCGGAGACTGGGCGGAGGTTATCGAGCGGGTTGCGGTATCGCTGGGCCAGCTTGTGAATAGCGGGGCGGCTTCGTGAACGGGCGGTGCCTGTACAACGAGAGCGGCTCGGGGGACCGGGTCAATGGACTGTGAGGTTATCTGGAGAGCCCATAAAGGCTGATAAGAATCCAATGAATAGGTATCGGGAATTGCTAGGCCAGCTCAACGAACTCAAGCGGGAAATCGAGCTTGCCCGGGAGCGGGAGGCACAGCTTCTTGCCGCGCGCGTGCTGGCAGTACTGTCCGAGAACGGGGTCGACGTGCGGGATCTGTTGAAGTCTTCCCGGAGCGAAAAGCGTGGCGCTCGCCGGTTCGTTCCGAAATACCTCAATCCGGAAACCGGCGCCACATGGTCGGGCCGCGGACGGAAGCCGATATGGCTGATTGGTCAGGATCTCGAGAAATTCCTGATACCCGAAGACCATGATCGCGATGTCCGTAGGGTCGGTGCCGCCACCAGTGGGACCGACTCTTCTGCCACTCGTGGCGAGGGTTCGTAACATTGCGTGGATGTCTGAATAATGCGTATTGGAATTTCCGTTATTACCCATACCGGCCAGAATATCTGGCAGAACGGTCTTGGCCAGAATGTCATCTTTCTTGCCGGACTTTTTCAGCGCTTGCCTTTCGTGCAGTCGGTACTGTTGATCGATGTCGGCGACCAGGGGGTGATGCCGGCCCAGGTGGATCTGGGCGCGCACAACCTGCGGCTGATGAGGGCGCACGAAGCAACGGATGAGGTGGACGTGATCGTCGAGATGGGCGGCGCGCTCGATATCGAATGGCTTGACCTGATGCGTGCACGCGGCAAGAAGGTGGTGTTCTACTGTTGCGGCCAGCCGTATGTGAATCTCGCGGAACCCCCTATCTTCTGGAAGCCCGCGCACGCACCGCGCCCCGATCGTTGCGACGAGGTCTGGTACCTGCCGAAAGATGCCGCGTTCGCGCCGATGATGCGCCTCTTGCACCGCTGTGATGTATATGAGGCGCCGTTCATCTGGCATCCTCGGTTCGTCCAGCAGCGCATGCTCGAGATCGAGGCGCTCGGTAATCGTTACGGCTACACGGCTCGCGAGCAGGCCGCCGGTGAAACGGGCGGCGGCGCCCGCCGCGGTCTGCGCGTGGCCATTTTCGAGCCGAACATTTCGGTCGTGAAGACGTCGAGCATTCCGATGCTCGTCTGCGACGAGGCATATCGGACGGACCCCTGCACGGTTGAGGCGATGCACGTGCTCAATACCTTGCACCTCAAAGACCACTTTACCATGCTGCACTTCGCCAATTCGCTGGACCTCGTGCAGCAGCACAAGGCCATCTTTCACGGCAGGAACGATATTGTCGGTTTCATGGCGCAGCATGCCGACGCCGTCGTGTCGCATCAGTGGCAGAACGAACAGAACTACAGCTACCTCGATGCGCTCTACGGCGACTATCCGCTGGTGCACAACTCGCCGTGGTTAAAGGATGCGGGTTACTACTATCACGGCTTTGATGCACGTGAAGGTGCGGTGCAATTGCAGCGCGCGGCTGCCGGCCACGCGAGTGGTCTCGACGATTACAGAACCAGCTCGCAACGGGTATTCGCGACCGTCGATCCGTTCCGCCAGGCCAATCTCGACGCCTATGCGGCCCGGCTTTTGCACCTTTGCCGCGACACGGCATTTGCCCCCCATGCGAGCCGCTCATGAGCATTGAACTTGGCTTGGGTACCCAGTCACGCAAGCTGCGCGTCGGCGTATCGATCTACGTGCGCAAGGGCGAGCAATCGGTGTGGGAAAACGGCATCTACCAGAACTGCATTTTTCTCGTGATGCTGCTGATGCGCTCGCCGCTGGTCGAAGCCACGTATCTGGTGGCGGGGGGCGGCGATGGTGGGCCCGAGGACGCGAAGAACTTTCTCGCCGATTCGCCGGTGCCGTTGATCGACATGGACGAAGCGGCCACGACGCTCGACGTGATGATCGAGATGAGCGCCCAGTTGTCGCGCGAGTGGGTGGTGGCGTTTCGCGAGCGCGGCGGCAAGATCGTGTCGATGCGGGTAGGCAACGACTATGTCATCGACATCGAACGGATGATCTTCGACAAGCCGCACGGTCTCCTGATTAACGCGGCGCCGTATCACGAGGTCTGGACGCTGCCCGAATACGAAAACACCTGCGTACCGTATTACGCCAGCACCTTTCGCTGCCCGGTGCGCCTGATGCCGCACCTGTGGAGCCCGCTGATGCTCGAGCGCGAAGCGGCGCGTTTGCCCGAAGGGCTCACCTTCGGCTACCGACCGGGGCGGCGGCGCTGGCGCGCCGGCATCTTCGAACCGAATATCTGCATGGTGAAGACGAGCTTCGTGCCGCTGCTGTCCTGCGAGGCGGCGCACCGCGCCAATCCGGATCTGCTGGAACGCGTCTGGGCCTACAACACGTTCCATCTGAAAGAGCACGTGAGCTTCAACGGCTTCGCCCGCAGCCTGGATATCGTGAAGCACGGCCTGAGCTCCTTCGAGGGACGCTTTCCGTTTTGCCGAATAGTGGCGGAGCAGGTTGACGTAATCGTGAGCCACCATTGGGAAAACGCGCAGAACTATGTCTACTACGAGGCGTTGTACGGCGGTTACCCGATGATCCACAACTCGCACCTGATCGGCGACTGCGGCTACCGCTATCACGACTTCGATTGCGAGGAGGGCGGGCAGGCATTGCAGCGCGCGTTTGCAGAGCACGACACCCATTTCGACGCTTATCGTCGCACGGCGAATGCGTTCTTGCGGGGACTCGATCCCGAGAATGAGGAGAACGTGCGAATTTACAGCGATGCACTCGCCGCGCTCTACGAGCACCCTTGAGCGGGGTTAGCCATCTTCAGAAATTGCTGCTTATTAATATTGGTCCAGACTTATGTTTAGGGAGATTCACTTGAAACACATCATCGCAATTCTCAAATTGGCCGCCGTCTGCGTGCTGGCAGCGTCTGCTACGCTTGCCGTCGCTGCGCAGGGTTCATCGGCTGACGAACTGCTAAGCGACGCGGACCGCGTATTCCAGCAGTTCGACACGAACCGGTATGCCGACGCGTGGCAGGACGCGGCGCCGTTCGTCAAGGCGAAAATCCCGCAGGACCAGTTCGTCAGAACAATGAGCCAGGCCCGCGAGACGCTTGGCGCGATTACCCGGCGCGGTTGGTCGTCGATCACACGGATCCAGTACGTCGGCGCGAGTGGGTTTCCGGACGGACTCTATGCGAATGTCGACTACGCGTCGACGCTCGCCAGCGGCCGCACGGTCTTCGAGATGTTGAGCTTCCAGTTGGGTACCGACGGTCAGTGGCACCTGACCGGCTATGTGCCGCGTCAGACTCAAGGAGCGACAGCCGCGCACGCCGCCACGCCATGAACGGTCTGCGTGTCGGCATTACGATCGGGTTGCACCATGCGGGCGAAACGCTGTGGAACAACGGGATCAAGCAGAATGCCGTGTTTCTTGCCGAGGCGTTGCGGCATTGTCCACAGGTGGCCCACGTCGTGTTGGTCAATACGACGCAGGTGCCGGTTACTTCGGCATTACCGTGGGATCTCGCCCGCTATCCCACCGCGAGTTTCGAGGCCGCGAAAGACGCTGTGGACGTGTTGATCGAACTCGGCGGCCAGATCGATGGCATGCAGACCGATTACCTCAAGCAGCGCGGTGTGCGGCTGGTCTCCTATTGCTGCGGATTCGAGTACATCCACGCGATGGAATCCGTGCTCTTTCGCAAACGAATGTGGGGCGAGCATCTGTTCGTCAACCAGCGCTACGACGATATCTGGATCATCCCGCAGGTCGCCAATATCAGCCGGTCCTACTTCGAGGTCTTGCGGCGTCAGACCGGGCGCATCGTCCCATTCGTGTGGAGCCCGATGTTTCTCGACGAGCGCGTCGCAGAGCTTCCGCATGCCGGCGAATATCAGCCGCGACCCGGTGCGAAACGGCTGAGCGTGATGGAGCCGAACATCAATGTGGTGAAGTTCTGCCTGTACCCGGCGCTGATTGCCGAACTGGCTTACCGCGAGCGGCCCGGGAGCATAGCCATTCTGCAAGTGACGAATGCGGACGTGATCGCCAGAGAAAGTCTCGAGTTCATCACGTTGTTGAATCAGTTCGATATCGTCAAGGAGCACAAGGCGGTGTTCCTTGGCCGTCACGAAACGCCGGCATTTCTGGCCGAACATACCGACATTGTCGTTTCGCACCAAATGGAGAATCCGCTCAACTACTTCTATCTGGAAGTGTGCTGGCAAGGTTACCCATTGGTACATAACGCGTCTCTCTGTGCTGATCTTGGCTACTACTATTGCGACAACGACGCCGAGGAGGGCGCACGACGCGTCATCGAGGTAATCGAGACACACGATGCACAGGCGTCATGGTATCGAGAGCGGCAGCGCGCGCTGATTGGGCGGTATTTGCCGGATAACGGACAGCTAGTGACGAGTTATGCCGCGCTACTTGACGAGTTGATGGCCCGGCCCATTCGCTAACCGAAGCGCTTTCATGTTCCTGGAAAATTTACCTCGAAAGACTCTATGAAAATCGCAGTCCTTGAGGACGAACCTGCTCAAGCTGATTTTATCTGTCAAGCGCTAATCGCAGGTGGTCACGAGTGTCAGGTGTTTTCGACCGGAATAGGGTTGCGGCTTGAGCTTAAAAACAGACCTTTGATCTGCTGGTTCTGGATTGGAATATCCTGGACATTTATAGATACCGGCTTGATTTTGTACGAGCAGGTTTGCTTTGAGCATGTAGCTTGCCCTTCGTACTGCGGCAGACCAAGCATCCCGGGCTCTTGCCGCCGGACCGTTGCCACCCCTTCGACGATGCGAGCTCCCCCCCATGTGGGGGGCTCCTTTGCTGCGCGGCAACGTCTATTCTGAGTTCACGAAGTTCACAAAATATGTCTGGACAACGGCGTCGAGAACAGAAGCCCAGTCATTTTTGGCTGTTGGGTGGATTCGCCGATTGGCTGACTCGAAAGGAGGGGGAAATACATGAACATTCTTCTGGTGGAGGACGATCCCGCGCAAGCGGCCGCTATTGACAGGGCCATGCAGCAATCTGGGCACCAATTAAGCAAGGTCGACCGTGGCGAGAGTGCTGTACGTTTTCTGAAAGCCAATGAAGTCGATCTCGTGGTGCTCGACTGGCAATTGCCAGGAATGACCGGGTTCGACGTGTTGCACTGGATACGTGGCAATCTGGGCGACGAACCGGCAGTGCTATTCCTTACGAGCCGGGTGTTGGAGGTCGACATTGTGCAAGCGCTCGAGGCGGGTGCCGACGAATACGTCGTCAAGCCGTTTCGGACGGCTGAGCTAGTTGCCCGAGTTGGCTCATTATTGCGTCGCGTCAGGCGCAATGAGAAGGCTGAAAATACGATGGCCGTTGGGCCGTATATTCTTGATACCGCACGGCGGAGTGTCTCTCTTGATGGCAAAACGGTTGAATTAACGGCCAAGGAATTTGATGTCGTTTCGTATCTCTTTGCCAACGTCGGGCGCGTGGTTTCCAGAGACCTTCTGGCGAAGCTCGCCTGGGGCCGTGAGTTGGACAGTACCTCTCGCACAGTCGATACACATATCTATCGGCTTCGCCGAAAGCTGTCCCTGCGCCCGGAGAACGGCGTGCGGCTCAGTACCGTCTATACCCACGGATACCGATTGGACGAGGTGGCCTTGACTAACGCGAAAATGGGATCGGCTCATCCTGAGTCGGAAGATCGCGTCATGCAGGACTCTCAGCTAATGCCGGCGGATTAGAGCGATTTCGGCCTTTTTGCCGGGTGAACGCAGGACTATTTTGAAAACTCTCCGGATACCTCAGTGATACGACGCTGCGACATGTGACTCATCCATTCGGGTGGGTTTTTATCGACAGTGTCTATTGCTTTCTGTGGTGCTACGGTGCCGAAAGCGCTGCGTGGGAGCGTAACGGGCACAGGTGGCTCGGCTCCAGTCATTACCGGTATCGTAGGCATGTGTTCAGATCCGGCGAGGCTGTGTGTGTGCAACCGGTATGAGCGCGCTGGCCCCACGAAACCCAACGTTTTTGGACCGGTCTGGCGATGTTTGTGCAGAATGGTAAGCCTGCCGTTGCCGACTCGCCGGTGTTCAACGGCTACGCCCCTGGTCTTCGTCATAACCTGCAAAGGCACAAATTCCGTCCCAAACGCCAAAGCGCGAGCCGTTGTACGTGATGGGGGCAATGCGCTTTCCGAAGCCGCATCCGCAAGGTCCATTCGTGGTTGCGGCGGGCGTAACAGGAAATGACCCAATACAATCCAGGCGCAGATTGCGGCGCCACCAATCAGGCAAACGTTCCCAGCGCGTACACCCCAATGCGCTGGCGAACTGCTAGACGTAAATTGGGTACCGGGCGAAACGTCCGATTTATGCGGCAACGAATCGGGTTCCTGTCGCGCAGGTGTAAGAGCGGTATCGTGCTCTTTATACAGTGGCTCCCAACAAAGTGTCTGGACGGCTGAGTATGGTGAGTCTCGCTCCGCGCGCAGGCTAACATTCGGCGATAGCGGTCTCCATGCATAGATGGACGCAGGACGACGGTGGAATGACCACGTCGACGACAAAACACCTCCGATTCGAGTAACGGGGACAATCGTCAACATCAGCTACTTATATAAAATCTTGAGGTTGCGAAAATATTAAAATAAATCATCGTAAAATGATATTGAATTTACGAATTTTCTTGCAAGGCGAATTTAAATTAATTTGATTTATTTTAATGTTCGCGTTGCCCTAAATATACCAACGTCCCAATGGTTCAATGTGAACATTTGACAAGCTCCCGAGATCGCTAGCAATACTTGATGCGATGGCTCTGACCTTGCCAGGCACTTCCAGGAGGAGTTCGTTCACTGATGTTAGCGTCCGGCCACGCTTGTACACTTCACTACTGGAGGAAAAACCGGGAGGCTACTTGGTTTTACACCCGAAGGCGTCGAGCACATCCAGGAATTTTGCATGTTCACAATTGTTGGCAACAGACGATCGAACCTGCTGTTACTGTTGATATTGGTTCCAGCATGGCCATCATTCCCACTGTACTTCGCCATAAAAAACACCCGTCTGCAATATAGCTCTTGATGTCGGGCCTGGCGACTTCGTGACTGCCGTATTCCTGTTCACCAATCCATTCAGTCTTCAGGCTCCTGAAGAAGCGCTCCACCACCGCGTTGTTCCCTAACAATGCGTCCGGGCTCTCCAGCTGCCACGCTCTTCAGACTTCCGATCCATACTGTGAACTCCAGCCTCGTCTCGTTCCACTCGATTCTCCTGGCCGGCCCATGTGATACGGTGCTCGACAATCATCGCGCGTATTGTGCACGGCATGGGTATTCGCACAGCGTGCACGCCATCAGCAGCCTTGGCAATAGCGATCGCACGCGCCTTCTGTACAAGTACAACCTGGCGAGAAAAATGGTGGTGGCCGCGCTAGCGGACACACTACTGGTCTTTGCGGACGAATCGGCGGTCGTGTATGAACCGCTAGCCGCGAACCGGGTGATCGGCAATGCGTCGTACTGGATCGCTCAATGTGCCTTCCATCGCCGCCCGGACGGCTGCCTTTTCATGCTGCGCGCGGGACCTGCGGCATTGCAATGGCTCGATGGCGTGCTCGACGTGCTACGCCGCCGGAGTAGCGATCGTGGCATAAGCCGCTGGGACCACTTTGAGCTGGACGGTATCCCGGCCACGCCGCACCACCAGCCGCTCGACGGCGCGCACTGGTCAAGCCTGCTCTTCACGCCATTCGGCCTGCACCTGCCCGAACTGTCAGCCTATGTGCTATCGCTCAATCCGACGGTACACGAGAATGCGCATGATGACCGGCTCACGAGCCGGTTCGTGCACTACCTCAACGCGGTCCAGGCACGTGCGGGTCGACTGTACGATGATATCGACCTGGCGCCGGTCGCTGGGCCATCGGTTGAGGTCGTCAATCCGGGCCGGCCGGTTGCGCTGATCACGAGCTACACGCCGAATATCGCGCTGTATGCGACCATCTCCGAGCGCAACGTTAACGCTTATTGCCTCCGCCATGGCTACACGCACTACGTCTATCGCGATATTCCGGCTCATCTGGACGGCCAGATGACGGGCAACTGGATAAAAGCAGCATTGTTGCTTCACCATTTCGATGTACACGAACAGGTGGCATGGATCGATGCAGATGTGCTGATTCATGCGCCCCAGCATCCCATCGACGAGATCACGCGCGGGCATCCGTTTACGCTGGTGCGTGACATCTCGGGGCATAGGTTCAACAGCGGCTTCATGGTGTTTCGCAACACGCCCGAATGTCGTTCATTTCTGGAGTGGGTTCAGGAGACCATTGATGCCGTGCCGGATAAACACAGCATCTACGCCTCGGGTGGCGACCAGACGGCATTTGTGTCGGTCTGGGAAGCCTCAGGCGGAGAGGCTGCGATACCACTGTCCGATTGCGTTTCGTCGAATTCACACCCGTCACTCTACGACGCAGACAGTTTCATGCTCCATTACATGGGCTACCCAGACCGCTTCCGGGCGGTGGTGATGCGAGCCGATGCGCATGACATCGACTTGCGTGCTGCTGCGCTGGACAACGCAGCTAGTCCGTGCCAACTATCGCTTTATTCCTCATCCCCTGACAAATTAAGCAAAAGCTGACAAAAAATAAACCTAAAGCTGAACGTCAGATCGGGGGGGCTGTCCGGTGTAGCAGGCGCTGAACGGAAGCTTCGTATAGGGAACTAATTAACCGTGGTATCACGAACTAATTGACTACGACACGAGACGACCCGGCGCCTGACACGCGGGCATGAGCGTTGTGCATGCAGCCGTGCAGCCAGCGAGGCCGCGAAGTTATTTTGATCGCTTATGCTAAATGCTTTCCGGGCGTGCGCAGTGGCTGCCGCGCGCCCCCTGCGATGCATTTTTCTGATACCTGGACGGCGCCATGCGACGACTTCCCCCGCTCAATGCGCTGCAGATCTTCGAGACCGTTGCCCGGCATCGCAGCTTTACGCGTGCCGCGGATCATCTGTGCCTTACCCAGGGCGCGGTCAGCCGGCAGATCCTGGCGCTCGAGGACTACTATAAATTTCCGCTCTTCAAGCGCCACGCGAAGGGGCTCACGCTCACGGCGGAAGGCGAGTTGTTATTGCCGGCGGTGAAGGAGAGCTTCGCGCGCATCGAAGAGATTTCGCTGCGCCTGACTCGTCAGCGCACCGATCTCGCCTTGAAAGTGCCGACCTGCGTGATGCGCTGGATGTTGCCGAAAATCATGCAGTTTCAGGCGGAATACCCTGATCTGCACGTGCAGATCACCACCACCTGGCAGCATGACGTCGACTTTCAGAGCGAACCGTTCGACGCTGCGATCATCTACGGTTCGTCGCCGGGTGTCGACGTGCAGGCCGTGCCGCTTTTCGAAGAACGCCTGACGCCGGTCTGCGCGCCGGAGCTGCTCGACAACAAGCCGCTCGAGAGCGTGGCGGATCTCGCGCATCACACCTTGCTGCATCCGACGCGCGACCATCGCGACTGGAGAATGTGGCTCGATTACGCCGAGGCTCGTGAGATCGACGCTGGTCATGGTCCAAGCTTCGATACGCTCGATCTCGCGACCAACGCCGCGCTCCAAGGGTTCGGCGTGGCGATCAGCGATCTCGCGCTGATCGACGAGGACGTGGCGGCCAGGCGCCTCGTGCGTCCCTTCGATGCGGTGTTGACGACCGGTTCGCGCTACTACTTCGTTTATCCGGACTGTGTTGCGCATCAGCAGAAGGTCAATCTGTTCCGCGAGTGGATCGCGGAGCATTGGACTGAGTGAGCGGGTGTCGTCGGCGACGAGGGTACCCGAGCCTGGACCCGCGGTGATGCCTCGTAGTAAACCGGAGGGATGGCTTTTTGGGTTGATTTGATCTGCGGATATCGATTGGATGGATTGAAAAAAGTAAAGTGTTGACATTTTGGATGTGGAAACCTAGACTGCATTTCATGGAAACCGATCACAACCCAACTACCGTTTCTCTTGCCGACTTCCGGGCAAACACGTTGACCGGCGTGGTTCAGCACGAGATTGAACGAATGATTCTGAGCGGTGAGCTCAAGCCGGGACAGCGGCTGAACGAGAAGGCTGTCGCGGACAAGCTCGCCGTGAGTCGCGGCCCAGTGCGGGAAGCGTGTCGTGCGCTGGCCGAACTCGGGCTCGTGTACCTGATCCCGCAACGTGGCGTATTCATCCAGCGGGTAACGCGCGACGACGCCATTGAGGTCTACGATCTGCGTGCGGGGCTTACCGCGTTGGCCGCATCCCTGCTGGCGCCGATCCTGACGAAGGAAATGGCAGATCAGCTCGACGCATATGTCGACGAGATGCAGGAAGCCGCGGAGAAAGGCGACTTCTCGCGCTTCGATCCATTGAATCTGGAATTCCACGACTACATCGTGCGTTCGACCGGTAATTCGCGGCTGGCCAAGCTCTATCGTGGCTTCGTCAAGGAGTTTCATCTGTTCCGCGTGCATGGGCTGGTTCAGCGCGGTGCGCTGCTGCAGTCCAACGAAGAGCATCGCGAGATCGTCAATGCCCTGAAGTCGGGGAATACGAGCCTTAGTTACGACACGAGTTTCAGCCACGTATCGAAGGGCAAGGAACGCATGCTCACGGCGCTGGACGGGATGGCGAAGGCAGGTGCGGATGGTCAGGAAGCCAGCAACAGGATCGCCTGACTGACGAAGCGAGGCGCTGCAAAGCGCTGCTGATTCCCAGTATTTAGCCTGCAAATTAACGAATGCTCAACCATGGCTTGAGCATAATCGAATTTGTTTGCACTGCTTATATTACGAGGTGCGAAGAAATATTTTTATCCGCTGCGCTCAGGTTTTAACGTCAACATACGGCAATTTTTCCTATGCTTGAACTATCGCTAGCTTGCCAAATTACCGATCGAACCCGCGCTCTACTTGACGGAAAGGTCGTTATCGAAGGTTGCAAGATCAATTTTGTGAGTGGTCCCGCAGAAGAGCTTTTTCAGCGCGCGTTTCGTCACGCCGAATTCGACATCTCGGAGTTGTCGCTTGGTACACATTTGCTGACCACGGCGCGCGGCGAAAGCCGCTATATCGGCGTGCCGGTGTTTCTCTCGAGATCGTTCCGTCATTCTGCTATCTACGTGCGCACGGATCGCAGCATCGATTCTCCGCAAGCCCTCAAGGGCTGCCGAATCGGTGTGCCCGACTTTCAGCAAACCGCCGGAATCTGGGTGCGCGGCATGCTGGGTGACGAATACGGTGTCGGTAGTCGCGACGTGCGCTGGGTCGTCGGTGGACTCGAGCAGGCGGGGCGCGAGGCGCGGGTGCCCTATAGCTTGCCGGACGATATCCGCATCGAGCCGATCGGAGCGGACCAGACGCTGTCCGGAATGCTCGATGCCGGCGACATTGATGCCGTAATCGCACCGAAGCCGCCTTCCTGCTTCGGTCGCAATGAGCGCGTACAGCGTCTCTTCCCCGACTTCAGGGAGGACGAGGAAGCATGGTTTAGCAAGACAGGCCTCTTTCCACCCATGCACCTGCTCGGCATCCGCCGTGCGCTGGTCGAGCAGCACCCGTGGCTGCCGGTCAACGTATACGCGGCGTTCAGGAGGTCACGGGACCTGGCGTTGGCTCAACTCGCCGTCACCGACACGTTGCGCGTCATGCATCCGTGGATCACCTCCGAATTCGAGCGTGTGAAATCGGTGATGGGTAACGACTACTGGCGCTACGGTGTGAAGGAAAACCGCCTCGATCTCGACACGTTGCAGCGGTACGCGCGAAGCGACGGCCTGATTCGAGAGGAGGTGCCGATGGAGCGGCTTTTCGCTACCAGTACGTTTGACGCATTCAATTTCTAAACGACTACAGAGCGTCAAAAAAACCAGGAGACGATGTGATGAGAAGGAGACTTGGAAGAACTAGCGTCATGTGGGGAGTTTGCGCTGCGCTGATCTCAACATATGCCGCGTACGCCCACGCGGCCGACGCGTGGCAACCGCATCGGCCGATTGAGATTGTCGTGCCGAGCGCGCCAGGCGGCGGACTCGATCTCGTTGCCCGCACGCTGCAGAGCGTCATTCAGCAGGAAAATCTGTCGAGCAAGCCGGTAACCATCATGAACCGGCCGGGTGGCGGCGGCACGGTCAGCATCGCTTATATCAATTCACACGAAGGCGACGGCCATTACGTCACCGTCCAGGCGCTGCCCCTGATCACGAACCGCATCACCGGACTGAGTACCGTGGGCATCGACGACGTCACGCCGCTGGCCGTGTTAGTCACGGAGCAGGTGGTGTTCTCTGCGCCGGGCGATTCGCCGATCAAGTCAGGTGCGGATCTGATCCAGATGCTAAAGAAGGATGCCTCGTCTGTCACGATGGGTGTGTCGAGTTCGCCGGGTGGCCAGAGCCACGATGCGGCGGCGCTGGTGGTCAAGAGCGTAGGTCAGGATCCGAAGAAGATCAAAGTGGTGTTCTTCGACTCGGGGGGAGAG
This sequence comes from Paraburkholderia sp. SSBN10T, assembly GCF_056619545.1. Lineage (NCBI taxonomy): Bacteria > Pseudomonadati > Pseudomonadota > Betaproteobacteria > Burkholderiales > Burkholderiaceae > Paraburkholderia > Paraburkholderia sp. SSBN10T. The sequence continues at coordinate 73,048 of NZ_JBWQQI010000022.1, read as the reverse complement.
GCAATGACCGCGCTGATGGGCGGGCATGTCACCGTCGCCGCGACACCGGCTGGCGTCGTGCTCGGGCCGAGCCAGGCCGGCCGCGTGCGCCTGATCGCCATTTCCGGCGGCAAACGCGAAGACGGCGCGCTGGCGACGGTGCCCACCTGGAAGGAGCAGGGCGCCAACGTCGACTTCACGACGTGGCGCGTGCTGGTCGGCCCGAAGAACATGACGCCCGCAGAGATCGCCTGGTGGGACAACGTCTTGCAGAAAGCGACCGCGTCGCCGCTATGGGCGCTGGCCGTCAAGAGAAATCTATGGACTGCAGATTATCAAGGAAGCGCGCAGACACGTGCTTTTCTTAATGGCGAGCGTGATCGCCTTAGCCCGTTGCTGACCGATCTCGGTCTCGCCAAATAACGCACTTTCTTTAACCCGTAGCACCTACCGACATGGAGAGCCATATGTCACGCATCGTTCACCTCGCAGTCAAGGTCGATGACCTCGAGGCGGCCACACGTTTTTACACGGAAGTGTTCGGCTTCACGGAAGTGAAGACCGGGCGTAACCGCGAACATATCTCGCGCCACATGACCGATGGCCACATCGACTTTACATTGATGAAGTACGACAGCGAAGATTCCCATGAAGCGCAGCTGGCCGGCGCCGGTCCGCGCCTGCATCACTGGGGCGTTACGGTCGACGACCAGGAAGCCGCTGCTGAGCGGATCAAGCAATACGGCGGCGAGATCCTGTCCGCGAAGGGCGAGGGTGCGCTCAAGTTCCGCGCGCCGGACGGCACGATCGCGGAAGTCGTGAAGCCTGGGCGCTACAACGAAAAATGATGTGCCGGACATAAGGCGCAAGTGGTACAGGTAGCATGTGGCAGAGGAAAAGTAATCCGCATCGGCTTGCGCGACCTCGCTAGCGATACGACCCGGTTGCGGCCGCTGTTCTGGCGGTCGTCCCGGGATCGAACTGGAGGAGACATGAAAAGCATCAAGGGCGACGTGTGGCTCGCATTCTGCGTGATCGCGCTGGCCGCCGTCTATCTATACATGGACATGCTATTGCCGGAAGTCAGACTGAGCGACCCGCTCGGCCCGAAGGCGTTTCCGGCACTCGTCGGCGTGGGGTTGATCGCGTCGGCACTGGTGTTGCTGCTTGAAGGGCGTAGCAGGGACCGCTCCCACGCACATATCGATACGCCTGCAAAACCGGCCACAGGACCGGTCGCCGAAGTGCCTCATGCGGATGGGGCGCATGAATCGAAGGGTCATCCGCTCATACTGATCGCGATGGTCGCATGGACGGCGCTCTACTACCTGGCTTTCGAGCGTGCCGGATATCTGTTTGCCACTACGATCTTCCTGTTCGGCCTGCTCCTCTATTTCAACCGCAACCGCCTCAAGACGAATCTCGCGATCGCGCTGGGTGTCACGGTGTTTTTCGATCTGCTGTTCTCTCAGCTTCTCGGTGTTCCGATGCCGACGGGCTTCCTCCCCTTCTGAGGCGCTCGCATCATGGATAGTCTGCATGGCATTCTGCATGGACTCGCGGTCGCCGCGACTCCAATGCATCTTCTCTATACGCTCATCGGCGTGTTCATCGGTACGATGATCAGCCATCTGCCGGGCATCGGCCCGTCGGCCGGCATCGCGCTGCTGATTCCGGTTACCTTCGGCATGGACCCGACCTCCGCGCTAATGATGCTCACAGGCATCTACTACGGCTGCATGTATGGCGGCGCGGTCACGGCCATTCTGTTAAACACGCCCGGCGACGCTGCGGCGATGATGACCGTGCTCGACGGCTATCCGCTCGCGAGAAAGGGCCGTGCGGCCGCGACGCTGGCGATTGCGGCGGTCAGCTCGTTCATTGCTGGGATGATGGGCGTGACCGCGCTTTCGTTCGTTGCCGCGCCGCTCGCGGCTGTCGCGTTGCATTTTGGTCCTGCGGAGTACTTCGCGTTAATCTGTTTTGCACTCTCGACCGTTGGCGCGCTGACCGGCGATTCATTAGCCAAGGGCATGATGGCCGTGTTCATGGGCCTCGGCCTGGCGACGGTCGGCATCGATCTGCAAAGCGGCGTACCGCGCTTCACGCTCGGTTTGACACAGTTGCAGGACCGCGTGAATTTCCTGGTCGTGGTGGTGGGTCTGTTTGCGATCTCCGAGGTGAGCCGGATGGTCGAAGGTACGCTTGGCGGCACGATGCACACGGTGCGCGTAGAGGGCAAGCTGTGGTTCACTCGCCATGAGTGGCGCCGTGCTCGTCCGGCAATCTTCCGCGGCTCGATCGTCGGTTTCATCTGCGGCGCGGCGCCCGGCCTCGGCGGCACGCTTGCGGCGATGCTCTCGTATGTGCTGGAGAAGAAAATCTCGAAGCATCCGGAGGAGTTTGGTCACGGTGCGATCGAAGGCGTTGCCGCGCCGGAAGCGGCGACCAATGCGGATACCTGTGGTGCGTTCGTACATCTGCTGGCGCTCGGCGTTCCCGGCTCCGGCGCGACCGCCGTGATCATGGGCGCGTTCATCATGTACGGTATCCAGCCAGGGCCGATGTTGTTTCATACACAACCGGATCTTGTGTGGGGGCTGATCGCGAGCATGTATATCGGCAACATCATGCTGCTAGTGCTAAATTTGCCGCTCGTCGGAATCCTGTCGCGCATTCTGTACGTGCCTCCCGGTGTGCTTCTGTGTGTGATTCTCGTGATCGCGTCGGCAGGGGTTTACTCGTTCAATACTGACGTGTTCGACCTGTTCCTCGCACTCTTTTTCGGCATCGTCGGTTATGTGTTCCGCAAGTTCGACATTCCGAAGGCGCCGTTGCTGTTCGGCCTGATCCTGGGTCACACGCTCGAACAGTCGTTCCGTCAGGCGCTGACGATTTCGAGTGGCGATCCGAGCGCATTCGTACGCAGTCCTATCGCGGCCGGCTTGCTTGGTTGCGCGGCAGTCAGCGTGATCGCATCGATCTGGAGCCGCCGTAAACGGTCGACAAAGCTGCTGCACGAAGCCGAGGAGCAGATCGCGGAGCATCGGCTCGTCAACGAGCGGCATTGAACGGGCCGCCAGGCGTTCTGCGCACCTGGCGAGCGTCCAGATCCCGGACAACAAAGGTAGACCGACATGCAAACGGTGGTGAGGCGTGATGCAACCGATGTCTCGTTGCTGCAGATCCTGCGGCTGTTTGCGCGTGTTGGCCTGACGAGCTTCGGCGGCGGCCTGTCTGCCTGGATCTATCGCGAGGTCGTCACACGGCGCGGCTGGATGAAAGAGGATGAGTTTCTCGGCGCACTCACGCTCGGGCAGATCCTGCCCGGTTCCAACGTGGTCAATCTGTCGATCTACGTGGGCTACCGGATGAAAGGCGCAATCGGCAGCGTGGTGGCGGTCGCCTCGTTGCTCGTGCCGCCGATGGTTGTAATCGTGCTGCTCGCGACGGTATTCCACGAGTTTGCACAGCTTGCGTGGCTGCATCGATTTCTTGAAGGTGTCGCCGCTGCCGCGGTAGGTATGACCGCGTCGGTGGGTTTTCGCACGGCGCGTGCGTTGCTTGCGGACCAGCGCTGGCCGCTGCTGCTGATCCTGGCTGTGTTCCTCGCGGTCGGTGTCCTGCGCTGGCCACTCGTGCCGGTCGCGATCGTCGCCGGCGTAGTCGGCCTGGTCATTGCTTCGAGGGGCGGTTAGCATGCGCGACAACCTGTATCTGCAAATGATTGTCGTGTTTGTGCCGCTTTCGCTGCTGTCGCTTGGCGGCGGCCAGAGTATCGTCGCCGACATCGACCAGCAAGCCGTGACGATTCACGGCTGGGTGACGCAGGCCGAGTTCGTCGATCTGTTTGCCATCTCGAGGGCAGCACCCGGGCCTGGTGCGCTGCTGACTACGCTGATCGGCTGGAAAGCGTCTGGCTGGCTTGGCGCAATCGTCGCCTCGCTGGCGCTCTTCGTCCCGTCGTCGGTACTTGCGTACGGCGCGACGCTTGCGTGGACGCGGCACGATCAGCACCCGTGGCATCGGACGGCCGAGCGCGGACTTGCACCTGTCGCAACCGGGCTGATTCTGGCGAGCGCTTTCTCGGTGCTGCGTTCGTCGTCCGCGACGTGGATGGTTTGGGGCCTCGCAGTCATCGCGCTGGTGGTGTTCGTGGCGCGGCCCAGGATGAATCCGCTCGCCGTGCTCTTTGCGGCTGGGCTTGTGCATGCCGGTCTCGGCGCGATGTTTTGAGCGGGGAATGTCCATGGAACTCTACGGTAGACGTAGTTCGATCAATGTCCAGAAAGTGCTCTGGTGCCTTGCCGAACTCGGTTTGATTGAAGGACGCGACTTTCAACGCATTGACGCCGGTCTGCAGTTCGGCGTGGTGAACACGCCGGAGTTCCTTGCGCTGAATCCGAACGGCCTCGTGCCTACACTCGTCGACGGTGACGTTGTGTTGTGGGAGTCGAACACGATCGTGCGCTATCTCGCGTCATTACGAGGGGAGGGTGCATTGTTGCCGGTCAATCCAGCGGCGCGTGCCGAAGTCGAGCGCTGGATGGACTGGCAACTAGGGACGCTGTGGGCGACGTTGCGGGTCGCGTTTCTGGGTCTCACGCGAGTGCCGGAAGCTGAGCGCAATTACGACGCGATCAAGACCTCGCATCGGGAAGCTGCTCGTCTGCTTCGGATTGCGGATGACGCGCTGTGCAACCGGCACTTTCTCGCGCAGCGGCGTTTTACGGTCGCGGATATAGGCGTCGCGCTGGCTGCGGTGCGCTGGTTCGACCTGGCGGAGCAGTTCGCCGATGTTTTCGAGGCCTACCCTGAACTGCCGTTCTTGAAGGACTGGCTAGGAAGAGTGACCGATCGTCCGGCATATCGTGTGGCCGTGGGGCGATGACGATGGACTGATGCGGTATTGCCGCGGCATAGCTGGGCGTCAGCCATTCGCCCGTCGTCAGCGCCGGCAGAGATGAGCTTGAAACGGTCAAACTGTAGGAAAGTAAAGTGTTGACATTACGCATTCGACAACCTAGACTGATTTCACGGACTTCAATTGAGAGTCGGCTTGCCTTTCCGCATCTGAATGCCGGGCGCCTGTCTTCCTGGCGAACGAAAGGGCCAGCGCCACTTGAGACGTATGTCGACGCAATTCACGAGGACGTAGAAAAAGACAAGGCCTCGCACGTCGATCCGTTGATCTTTGAGTCTGCGACGACCCATGCGCCCGGCAGGTAACGCGTGACTAAGCAATACGGTCAAAGAGTTTTGCTTGCAGGCTCGCGTGGAGCGAGGCACGCGCACGGCCGATAGCTACGCCGGGCACTGACGGTAAATCTGCAATGCCGGCTCATCAGGAAAATAGAAAGGTCTGACTAATAAAAATAGGCATCCTAATCATAAGAGAATTCCGGACTCGAACAATCCGGTGTTAGTCAGTAACGCTACTTAAGATGGAAAACAAACAGGAGACATCATGCATCGTATTTCGAAGCTTGCGGTTCTTGTAGTCGTAGGAGTGGTTGCGTTGACCAGTGCTTCCTGGGCCAACGCCCAATCCCGCTACAAGCTCGTCAAGACGATAGATTTGCCAGGAAATGGGGGGCATGGCGATTGGGTCACTTTCGATTCCCAGACTCATACCGCCTGGATTGTGCAGTCGCCCGAACACAATGTCGTGGTCATCGATGCGGACAAGCTTGCCGTCAAGGCAGTGATCGGGGGCATCGAGGATGGCAACGGTATCGCCGTCGGTGAAAAGTACGCGTTCGTTGCCGATGCCACCGCCAATAAACTGGTGGTCATCGACAAAAACTCCTTTAAGCAGATAGCGAGCGTCGACACCGGGGGGCAAAAATCCGATGGCGTGACGATAGACTCGCAAAGCGGCAATGTTTTTGTTGCAAACGACGAGAGCAACACTGAAACGGTATTCGAGGGCGAGGCCCCATTCAAGCGCATCGGCAGCATTGCGCTGCGTCCCCATCCCGCCAAAGATGGTCCGGACGTCAACCTCTACGTGCCGGGCTTAGACCGTATCTACCAACCGGTGGACAATGTTGTCGACGTGATTGATCCGAACTCCAACCAGGTGGTTGCGGTGTGGGATTTCAATCTCAAGAAAGCGGCTAAGCCCATGGTGTACGACAGCCAGGATCGGCATCTGATTATCGGCAGCCGCGATAAGAAGATACTGATCGTCGACCCTGACGGCACGCTAATCTCCAGCATTCCTTTCGAGGGCGGCGATATCGATGAAATTGCTGTAGACGTGGTGGCCCGCAGGGTCTTTGTCGGCGACAAGACTGGAAGCGCCGAGGTGGTCGACCTCGACACGAAGCAGGTGGTCGATCATCTGAAAACCGAAAAGAACTCGCACACATTGTCCGTCGATCCGGCCACTCATCGTATTTTTGTTTACTTCGATACCAGCAACAAGGTTGGTGTATTCGAACCCGTTTGAGCAGATTTTTTAGTTGAGCTGCAGTGACTTTTCAATCCGTTAGGGTAACAACGCGGATGTCATGAGTTGATAGCAATGCGCCATTGTTTGCACCTTTCCGCTCTGTAATTAGTATAACTATATAATATGGAGATATTAAATGAAGAAGTCAGTCATTTATGGAGTTACCTTGGGGACGCTGGTCGTTGCGTCTTCTGCCCGAGCGCAAAGCACCATCACGCTTTACGGCGAGATCGATAACGCGATTGCCTACTACAACAATGTTGGGCATGCCTCCGTCGTCCAGATGCAGGGTGCCGACCTGACAGCTAACGAGTGGGGCCTGAAGGGCACGGAGGATCTGGGCAATCGTTTTCAGGCAATTTTCAACATCGAGAACGGGTTTAACATTAATTCGGGTAAGTTAAGCCAGGGCGGCCGCCTGTTCGGGAAAAATGCATGGGTTGGACTCAATAGCGAGGTCTTCGGGAAGATCACGATGGGTCGTCAGTTGGACACCACCGTCGATCTGGTTCAACCGCTGACTGCCGATGGTTACGGACCCGCGTTCACCACGCCGGGCGACGCCGACAACAACGATAATACGTTTCGCCTGCAAAATGCCATCAAGTACACAAGTCCGACTTATGCTGGCCTGCAGTTTGAGCTGATGTACGGCTTGGGCGGCGTAGCTGGGAATGCATCATCACAGGAGTCTTCATCGGCTGCGATCGCCTACGCCCGTGGTGCGTTCAGCGCGGCGGCCGGATATGTATTTGCAAAGAATGACGGTGCCGGCGGTGTCGGTACGGCGGACCAGACTCAGAACAGTTCGGTAACGCCGTTATTTGGCGCCGACCCGTTTGTGGGTTCGCGTCTGATAACCCACGTCGCCGTCCAGTATGTCTGGCACAAACTGACTGCTAACGTGCGCTATAGCAACGCGCAGTGGAAACCCTACGCGAGCTTTGCTGCTTTTAACCAGAAAGAAACCTTCAATACTGGTGCAGCCTCTCTTGATTACCAGATGACGCCTGCAGTCGCGTTAAACATCGGATACACCTACACGAAGTCAAGCGGCGGTTCATCGGCAACTTACAATAACGTGGCCGCGGGAATGGAATACAGTCTATCCAAGCGCACTACGCTCTATGCAATCGGTGCCTACTCACACGCTCACGGAACCACCTTCAGCCAGGATGGTAACCACATTGTATCGGCGGGTGGGACGGTGGGGGATCTGGAATCAAGTTCGAGCACACCCAATCAGGTTGCTCTAATATTCGGGCTGACAACCAGGTTCTGAGGCTTTGTCAGGTTGGCGGGTGCGGCTACGCGCGTAACCGCTTTGACGAAAACGCGCTTTACATGAGCGAGCTCGGGGATGTCGGCCTTCGCCGCGGCATAGCTGCGCAGCCGGTCGGTAACGATTTTGCGCGGCACCGGGTTTGAACGCAGCACACTTCGGAAGAAGCGCTTTGCCGTAGCCTTGTCGCGCCGCTTTTGCACCAGCACGCCTAGTTCGACACCACGCTTGCCGACCGCTCGCCACAAGCGATACGGTTCCCCGCGCAGCGTCGCGAACATCTCATCCGGATGCCATGCGCTGCCCGGTTTGTGTTGCGCCGCTTTGGCGCGCAGTTGATGACGATGGGAGGGAAGCGGTGACCGTGATAAGGCGATTTCGTTTTCTTCATCGCTTCATTCCACCGCCGTCTCCAAATCAACCTGATAGAGCCGTCGTCAGCCACCTTGCCCGCCCACTCATCGATTCAATCACTCAAGGGGCGAACGAGAGGAACAGATACGCGGCAAACAGCGATAGGTGCACGGTGCCTTGCAGGATAGTCGTGCGTCCGGTGCTGAGCGTGAGGGTGCCGACCAGCAGCGTGAGGATCAGCATGACGGTTTCCTTGCCGTCGATGCCGAGCACCAGCGGCTGGCCAGTCCACAGGAACACCGCCGCGACCGTTGGAATGGTCAAGCCGATACTGGCGAGCGCCGAGCCGAGCGCGAGATTCAAGCTGTTCTGCAGGCGGTCGGCGCGCGCGGCACGCACGGCGGCCAGCCCCTCGGGCAACAGCACGAGCGCGGCGATCACGATTCCGACCACAGCGGGCGGCGCGCCGATGTTCTTCACCGCCGTTTCGACCGTCGGCGACAGCAGCTTCGCGAGCAACACCACGGCCACCAGACACACCAGCAAGAGCACGCCGCTGAGCAGCGCCTGAGCGACGCTGGGCGGCTCGGCGTGCACGCTTTCATCGGGCGTCGCGGCGAGAAAATAGTCGCGATGCCGCACGGTCTGCACGAACACGAACACACCATATAGCACCAGCGACGACCCGCCCGCAAACGCCAGTTGCGACGACGACAGCAGCGGACCCACCCGGGTGGTGGTGAAATTCGGCATCACCAGCGTCAACACCGAGAGCGATGCCAGTACCGCCAGCGTGGCGGCCGCACCGCGCGCCTGGAAGTCCTGTTCGCGGTGACGGATGCCGCCCACCAGCAAACAGATGCCGACGATGCCGTTGCACACGATCATCACCGCGGCGAACACCGTATCGCGTGCGAGACCCGCTTTCTCGGGGCCGGACGTGAGCATCACCGAGACGATCAGCGCGACTTCGATGACCGTCACCGCAACCGCCAGCACCAGCGTGCCGAACGGCTCGCCGACCCGGTGCGCCACCACTTCCGCGTGATGTACGGCGGCGAATACGGCGCCGGCGAGCGCCACGCCGACTAACGCCAGCAGCAAGCCGTAGCCCGGCAGCGCATACGCGGCGCCCAGAATCAGCCAGGCGGCGATGGGCACGGCAATGGTCCAGCGAGGCAGCACAGTCGATGTCGTCATGCGGTTGTTCCTTGTTCGAGGCTTGGGATCTTGCTTGTTGTCTTGCTTGGGGTATTGCTAGATGAGGCGAGTTGAGGCGGGCCGGCCCTGATCCGTGCGCCGCATGCAGACCCGGTAAAAGGGCATGCCGGTTCCAGCCGTGGTGCTGACGCACGTTAATACAGATTGAAACAAGAGGTGAGACACAACCTGAAGCAATGAATCAGGAAAACGCGCTAGTACATTAAACTATAACGAATATGTATAGATAGCGAATGCAAGTTTTCAAGGAGACGTTGTGATTCGAAGCCAGGAAACCCTGAATCTGTTGCTCGACAGCATTATCCGTTTCGTGCGTGAACGTCTGGTGCCGAATGAGGAAATCGTCGCCGAAACCGATCAGATTCCCGCAGCGCTGCTGCAGGAAATGAAGGACCTGGGCCTGTTCGGTTTATGTCTTCCCGAAGAATACGGTGGCCTCGGCCTGACCATGGAAGAAGAAGTACTGGCCGCGATGGAACTCGGCAAGACCTCGCCGGCATTTCGTTCGGCGATCGGCAGCAACAACGGCATCGGCTCGACCGGCATCGTCATCGACGGCACGCCGGCGCAGAAGGAGAAGTATCTGCCGCGGCTCGCCTCCGGTGAACTGATCGGCTCGTTTTGCCTCACCGAGCCGGAGGCCGGTTCGGATGCGGCATCGCTCAGAACCACGGCCGTGCGCGACGGCGATCACTACGTGCTGAACGGCACCAAGCGCTTCATCACCAACGCGCCCGAGGCCGGACTCTTTACGGTCATGGCGCGCACCGATCCCACGGCGAAGGGTGCCGGTGCGATCTCCGCGTTCGTGGTCGAAGCCGGCACGCCGGGGCTGTCGCTCGGCAAGACCGATCGCAAGATGGGCCAGAAGGGCGCCCATACCTGCGACGTGATCTTCGACAACTGCCGCGTGCCGGTGGCGAACCTGATCGGCGAGAAAGAAGGCGTTGGCTTCAAGACCGCCATGAAGGTGCTCGACAAAGGCCGTCTGCATATTGCCGCGGTGGCGACGGGCGCTGCCGAACGCATGCTTGCCGACGCACTGCGCTATGCAATGGAGCGCAAGCAGTTCGGCAAGTCGATCGTCGAATTCGAATTGATCCAGGCGATGCTGGCCGACAGCCAGGCGGAAATCTACGCCTCGCGTTGCATGATCCTCGATGCGGCGCGCCGTCGCGATGCCGGTGAGCGGGTCACGAGCGAATCGTCATGCGCGAAGATGTTTGCGACGGAAATGTGCGGACGGGTGGCCGATCGCGCCGTGCAGATTTTCGGTGGCGCCGGGTATATGAGCGAGTACGGGATCGAGCGGTTCTACCGCGACGTGCGTCTGTTCCGCATTTACGAAGGCACGACGCAGATCCAGCAGATTGTGATTGCGCGTGAGATGCAGCGCAGTTTCGAGGGTTGAAAAAGCCTGACGAACTGGCTTGACGACTTAAGCGGGCACAACCCCGAACGATCCAGGATTGTGCCCGTTGTGATGCGTTGCGTATTGAAGTTGGACCTTGAACCTTGCTATTGGCCCGCTTACTGGCCGATCGGGCGGATCGTCAATGCGTTCTTCACCGACGTCACACCCGCCACGCCTTGAGCCGCTTGCGTAGCCAGATCGACTTGCGGTTGCTCAGGCACCGAACCTTCCAACGTCACGGCGCCGCTGCGTGCACGAACCGTGATGTTGGTCACGCTCAGGCCCTTCGTCCTGGACAGTGCCTTACGCACGCTGCGTTGCAGAGCGCGGTTAGAGGCCTTGGTCGCCTTTGCGCTCGGGGCTGCCATCGTGCCCGATGCCGCCATTGCATCGCTGCTTTGAGCATAAGCGTTGAGGGATGCCACGACGATGAGCGCGCCACCGATAACCTTGATTGCCTGGAATGCTTTCATTCAAATTTCTCCTGTCGTCATGATTCATCACGGCTCCGGACGGAGACCGCAGGATTGCACCAACGGGTACTTCGGGATCAAATCTGAGTAGAACGATGCTGCGAGCGATGCAAACCTGTCTGCTGATCAAGCGGGCCGAGGCACGCGCAAGCCGGTGAGGGCTCGGCTACTGGCCGGACTGTAACGATACTCCACTTGAAAGAATTTTGAACGCAGGCGTACAGCGAACTGCTGCTTTGGTACAACGGATCAGCTTGCAATGGCGGCAAAGAGCGAGTCATTGCGTGGTATTGCCCCCTGATGGTATTCGTTGAGCAAACGCCCCGTCCCCCAGGGGACAACCTTATAGTCGCATTCCGCCATGACTTCTGCGTTGCTACCTATCGTGCCGCTGCGCCGTGACGATCTGCCGGTCGATACCGTCGAGCTGGCCCGCTACATGGTCGGCAAGTATCTCGTGCACGACCTTCCCGAAGGCCGCATCAGCGGACGGATCGTCGAGACGGAAGCCTATCCTGTTGGCGATTCGACCGGTCACGCCTATCCCGGCCTGCGTGCCTATAACGCCTCGCTGTTTCTGGCGCGAGGTTATGCGTATGTGCGGCTCACGTACGGCGTCTCGTTGATGCTGAATATGTCGAGCGAGGTGGAGGGCACGGGCGCCGGCATCCTGATCCGTGCGCTCGAACCGCTGGAAGGCTTGCCCTTGATGCAGGCGCGCCGTCCCGGCGTGAAACTGCGCGATCTCGCGCGTGGACCGGGCCGCCTCACGCTCGCGCTCGGCATTGCGCAGGCGTTCGACGGCCGCGATTTGTGTACCGGCCGCGATCTATGGATCGGCCGGATCGAGGAGGGCGCGCGGCCGCTTGGCGTCGCCCGGCGCATCGGCCTGTCACGCGAAATGCACCAGCCCTTGCGCTTCTACGAACCGGGCAGCCCCTTCGTCAGCGGGCCGCGCAAGCTACTGGCGCCGGTCGTTGCGTCCTGACGCCGGCCGCCTTGGGGCTCTCGCCGGTTGTCGTTCCGGCAAGAGCGACCGATTTAAGGAGCCTTTGCTTAACGGTCACCCTTCAAATCTTACGAAACGGGTAATTGCTACGCCAAAGCTGACAGGTCGAGCGTATTCGCTTCAGGTTCCCGATAACTCTTGCGAATCGCGCAAATATGTATCTCTCAATTAAGGGTTTTCCCTTGGAATCGCGCTGACTAGACTGGAACTACTCGCTTCTCACATGGTGTGTCAAGCGAAGCCAAAAAACCAAGTCTGGAGGTCAGCATCATGAAGTCGCTCATTCAAGCTGTCGCTATTGCCGCACTGCTCGCTGCACCCGTTGCCTCGTTCGCTCAGGCCGCGGATACGACCCAGCAGCCCGTGACGCGTGCTGAAGTCAGGAATCAACTGATCCAACTCGAACAGGCCGGCTACAACCCTGCCCGCGCTGACGATGCCACTTATCCGGCCGACATCCAGGCTGCTGAACAGCGTGTTCAGGCACAGAACCCGCCGGTTGCGCAAAACAGCGTAGCGGACACGAGCGGCTACGGTCCGTCGACGAATGGATCGTCGGCCTCGGGTTCGATGCAACCGATGCAGTCCGGCCCGCGGAACCAGGACGTTTATTTCGGCGGCCACTAAACCGGCGGCTAAATTGGCCCATAGGCAGGCCAGCGCTCAGGGAGCCGGCGTGCAGGCCGGCGAACGAAAGGTGACTTAAAGCGTGGCGCACCGGGTGATGAGCCGAGCCGCCACGCGCAATGACACGCAACCAACGAAAGCGCAATGCCGGCGCATTTGATGCGTAGCGCATAGGCACTGCCGCGAAGCCCAGAAACCTCCGCTGCCGCAAGGTAGCTTTGCCCAACCCTTTGGGGGCTTGGGCTTTTTTGCGTCTGCGGCCGCGGCGCCGGACAAGAGCTTGCCGGCTCGGCCGAGCAACCGCTCAGCCGGCGCTCAAGGATGCTCGCCGGTGATGTAGAACTCGAGCTGCTGAATCGTGAACTGCTGCTCGGCGATGATGTTCTTGACCAGGTCGCCGATCGACACCATGCCCACCAGCTTGTCCTGATCGATCACCGGCAGATGGCGCATGCGCCGCTCGGTCATGAGCGCCATGCATTCGTCGGTGGTCTGGGTGAGATGCACGAAGCGGACCGCCTTGCTCATGATGTCGCGCACGGGCGTGGCCTTCGACGAACGGTCCATCAGCACGACCTTGCGGGCATAGTCGCGCTCCGTGACGATCCCGGCGATGCTTTCGCCGTCGGTCACTACCAGTGCGCCGATCTGTTTGTCCGCCATCAGTTTGATTGCGTTGTAGACGGAGTCTTCCGCCGCAATCGTGTAGACGCCTTGAGTCGGTTTCGATTTGAGAAGTTGCGCAACGCTAGTCATGGAGCGGCTCCGTATCGCAGTGCAGCACGTCGGCACCTGACGTGCGGTCGTAAAGGACAGGCGCTTTCAGTATAGGCTGCACCCGCGCGCCAGACACGCTTGGGCAAATACCTGGTGGCGCACCGGCAGCGAAAGGCATAGAGAACCGCGCGAAATGATGCCTCCCGCGTACCGCACCCTGTACGGGCGGCAGGTGCGCGGCGCCGATTAGCGGTAAACTCCAGTTCCGTACTTTATCCCCGGTTGTTCACGGGTTCATGTCAGTGCCTTTGCCTATCGCCATGCCCACGCCTCACGATCCGTCGAACGCAGACGGCCAACATAACGGCGAATGCGTCATTCTCGACGCGGTCGCCACGCTTCCCACCCGTTACGGCACGTTTACGTCTTATGTTTTCCGCGTTTGCGAAAGCGGCGCCGAGCATCTTGCGCTGGTGATGGGCGACGTCGCCGGCGACGAACCGGTACTCACGCGCCTGCATTCGGAATGCCTGACCGGCGACGTGCTCGGCTCATACCGTTGTGACTGCGGCGAGCAACTCGATCTCGCGCTGCGCTATATCGCCGCCGAGGGCCGCGGCGTGCTGCTGTATCTGCGCGGCCATGAAGGGCGCGGCATCGGCCTGTCCAACAAGATCCGCGCCTATGCGCTGCAGGAACAGGGCCGCGACACGGTGGAGGCCAATCTCGATCTCGGCCTGCCTGACGACTCGCGCGAATACGACTCGGCCGCGGGCATTCTGCGGACGCTTAAAGTCAGTTCGGTGCGGCTGATGAGCAACAATCCGAAGAAGTTCGACACCTTGGCGCAGCACGGCATTCCCGTGTGCGAACGGGTCGCGCTGGCGATTCCGATGCGCGAGGAAAACGAGCGCTATATCCGCACCAAACAGGTCAAGTTCGGGCATTACTTTGACGAAAACGAATAGTCGGATGTCAATGATCGTGACAACCGCCTCTTCCGCGTCGATCGGCTTTAACCTCAACTCGCTCGACCGCCTGTCCGACAAGCGGGACGACCACGCGTTCATCGAGCGTCTGCGCAGCGACCCGGCCGCGCGCTTTTGCGTCTTCGACGGCGATGTGCCGTTGCTCAAGCGCGGCAGTGAGCATGATCCGTGGTTCCTCGCCAGCGAAGCGGCGGCCTTCGGCCAGCCGCTTCAGAGCGTCTTCCTTGGCACGGAAAGCGACGGCAGTGGACGCTTCGCGCTCGGCTTCACGCTCAGCCTCGCGTCGGAGAGCCCAGCGCCGGGCGCGCTTCACGATCGCATCGACCTTCGCTCGATCGCGCTGCAGGGCCTCGTTCCTGCCCGGGCGCTCGGCATACTGGGCGAAGCGAAGTCGATGCTCGACTGGCACCGCCGCCACGGCTTCTGCGCAAACTGCGGTTCCGCAAGCCGCCTCACGGCGGCCGGCTGGCAACGTATCTGCGAAGTTTGCGGCGCACGCCATTTCCCGCGGGTGGATCCGGTGGTGATCATGCTGGTGATCGATGGCGAACGGTGTCTGCTTGGACGCCAGCGCCATTTTGCCCCGGGCATGTACTCGGCGCTGGCTGGTTTCGTCGAACCGGGCGAGACCGTGGAAGACGCCGTGCGCCGCGAAGTGATGGAGGAAGCTCGCGTAACCTGTGCGCAGGTTGTCTACTTCGCATCGCAGCCGTGGCCGTTTCCTTCATCGCTGATGATCGGCTGCTTTACCGAGGCGCGCGATACCGACATCGTTGTCGATACGACGGAGCTCGAAGACGCCCGCTGGTTCTCGCGTCAGGAAGTCGCGGCGATGCTTGCGGCGACTCATGCGAGCGGGCTGTCGGCGCCCAAGCCGTTCGCCATCGCGCATCACTTGCTGCAGGCGTACGTTGCCAAGGGTACCTCGGTATTGCATGACTGAGGCATGACTGAGCGCCTCGCCGCACACGTTCCGCCGCAGTGACTCGAAACCCGTTCTGCACCAGGTCAACGGCAGCGTCCGAAATCCAACGGCCATTCGTGGGTCATCTTTAGCCTGCTTCATCATGCGGCGGGATGAATCACCCCGGACGAGCCATGTCGAATCGACTCTCGGGTGCAACGAGCGCATAGGCCGAAGGGCCGCCTGCCCGAAGGATGATGCCTGCGCCGAAGGTATCGAAAATGCCGTCTTTAAGCAGGTCCTTGCGAATGTGAACGGCCACGACTTCTCCCAGCACGAGCCAGGCAGTGACAGGCGTGCCTTTGTGATCACGAAGCTGGATCACGTCGGCGAGCTTGCATTCGAAGTTGACGGCGCTCTCCGCTACGCGCGGAACGGCGACTTGCCGTGACGGAGCAGGGGTCAGCCCGGCCAGTTCAAACTCGTCGACTTCGTAGGGCACCGTTGCGCACGTCGCATTCATTTTTTCGGCGAGATCGCGAGTGGCAAGGTTCCAGACAAATTCGCCCGTCTCCTGTACGTTGCGCAGGCTGTCTTTCGCGCTGGTGCTCGAGAAGCCGATGATCGGCGGATGGTAGTTGAATGCGTTGAAAAAGCTGTACGGAGCGAGATTGAGCGTGCCGTTGCTGCCGCGCGTGGAAATCCAGCCGATCGGCCTCGGGCCGACGATCGAATTCAACGGATCATGTGGCAATCCGTGGCCTTGTGATGGTTCGTAGTAGTGGTAGTGCGAGTCAGTCATGAGCGGCTTGTGGTTCGGGATGTGAGTAGTGACCGGTCAACTGATGCAATCAGTGGCCGCCGGTTTGTCAATTCATATGGTAGCGCTTCGTTTGCCCGACGCGCCCTGATCCGGCCGATCGGGCAGCATAACGTGGAGCGTTACCCTGGTATCTTGAACGAGAAACCTGGCGAGTGCCGGGAGCATGAACTCACGTCCGAACAACGTCGGACCGCAGACATGCAGCTTGTCCGCAGGGACGCTGCAGATCTCCGGCTAGCCGGCGGCCGCCTCGGCATGCGGCAGCATGGACGCCAGCACCTCCGCGAGTTCGGTGACGCCAAAACGGCGCTCGCCGGCGCCGCTTTCCACATCGATGCGGCCAGCGTTGTGCACATCGTAGAGATCCACGATCAATTGCGCGTGCCCAGCGCTCAGTCCGGCGCGCAGCAGCATCGGCGTCCATGCGTTGCGCGGCAGTTCATGCGCAACTATCCGGCGTGCGCTGAGTTCGCCGAGCGTGTGGGCGACGTCGAGTACGCTGATGCGTCTTGGCCCTTCAATGCTGACGATGCGCGGCGTGATCTCGCCGGCTGGGTCGTCGTCGAGCAGCAGATCGGCAGCGAGCCGGCCCACATCCTGAGCCGCGACGCTCGGAAAGCGCTTGTCGAGCGGATGATGCAGGCTCGGCAGCACGCCGGCCTTCAGCGCGCCGGGCAGCACACGTCCCCAGTTCTGCATATGCTCCGCCGCGCGCAGGAAGGTCAGGTGGCTGGTCAATGGTTTTAACTGCGTTTCGAGGTAGTGAAACATCAGCGTGATGCCGGTGCCGCGATCCAGTTCCGCGCCGTAGTCGGACAGCGCCAGCACCCGCGGCGGCGGATTGGCCCGCAGCGCGTCGGCGGCGGTCCCGATCATGCGCCGCATGGTGGCCTCCGGTTGTGGGTCGCCTTGCGGGACCGGACAGAGTATTTGCACGGCCTCGGCGCCTTCGATCGCCCGGTCGACCGACGCGCGATCGGTCAGGTCGGCCAATGCGATCTCGCAGCCGAGCTTCGCCAGCCGCTCGCCTTGCTGCTCGTGGCGCACTACCGCGCGCACGGCGCGGCCCGCGTGGCGCAGGCGGGTTGCGGTGACGCTGCCTGCGTTGCCTGATGCTCCGAAGATGACGAACACGTTGCACTCCTTGTGGGTAGGGTGGAGCCATCATAGGAGCGGGGCGCCGGTAAAACGCGCAGGGAAGGATGGTCTTGAGCAGATCCGGATGATGGTTTTCGTTCTGCACCGCACCGTAGCGCAGCCCGCCACGCCACGCTTATCCGCAGCCGGGCATGCAGGACCGGACGCCGCGTTAGCCATTCCGCCCAAAAACACCGCACAATGCAGACGACTTCCGTCGCTACCCTGGAGGGGCCGCCATGAACGCTGTGATTCCCATCCCGACGCCGCAGCCGCACTCAGGCTCCCGCGTCAGTCTGCGCTCGAGCGCTGGTCTCGGCTGGCAAGGCTTCGGCGCGGAACTGGTCCAGGTGGCGGCAGGCGTGCACCGGATTCCGGCGCTGGCGCATCACCGCGCCGGCATTCATGTCGGCACGCCGGTCAAGGCACGTTGCCTGTGCGACGCGCGGCGCCACGTGCGCTTGCAGTCGCCGGGCGACACCGACGTGATTCCCGCAGGACTCGATGGTCAATGGGCCGACGAGTCCGACTGCACGATTTTCAGCGTCTGGTTCGCCGACGCGTTTGCCCGCACGACGTTCGAGCAAATGGAATTGCGCGGCAACGAGGCGCGGATCCATCCGCAGTTTCAGATGCGCGATCCGCGTTTTCAGCACCTGGCGTGGGCCTTGCGCGCGGAGCTCGAAGCCGCAGAGGCATCCGATCCGCTATACGCGGAGAGCCTCGGCACGGCGATGATCGTGCGCTTGATCGAAGGGGCGCCGACGCTCGACGACAAGCGCCGTCGGCGGCTCGCGCCGCGCACGGCGGCGCGGGTGGTCGAGTTTGTCGAGAGCCATCTCGACCAGCGTCTCACGCTCACCGAACTGGCCGCGCTGAGCGGATTGAGCGTGCCGCATTTCAAGGTGCTGTTCCGCGAGACGTTCGGGACGCCGGCGCATCAGTATGTCGTGCAGCGGCGTGTCGAACGGGCGAAGGGGCTGTTGCTGCAAGGCACGCTCAGTGCGAGCCAGGTGGCGCTCGAGACCGGCTTCACGCACCAGAGCCATCTGGCGTACTGGATGAAGCGGCTCCTCGGCGTCACGCCGCGCGAACTGGTCAGGAGCGGGGTGCGCGGTCAGCGGTTTGAGGGCTGAGCCGCGCCGTGGGCGACGTCACACGGGTATCCGCAGGCCGAGGAACGAGGACCGTTCGAGCGGCCCCATCAACCGCCCTTTGCCGCCGTCAACTGCGCATACACATCGTGCGAAAGCTGCAGCAGAACCTTGCGATCGATCCCACCCGACACCGCATATCCATAGTCCCCATCCACCCAGTAGAACACGTTCACCGGTCCGTCCTGATACAGCTTGAACGCGGTGGTGTTCGAGTTCACCTTGCGGTGCGAGATGCACAGCGTCACGCGCTCGTCTCCGGGGCCGCGATACATGAACTGCGCGACCGGACCGTCGGCGCCGGGCAAGATGCGCCCGCCGCTCAGTTCGAACCCGCTCTTGTCGAGCAGCGGCGCATGGACATCGGTGCCGAGCTTGCTCGACAGCCATTGCACGAAATCCTGATCGTGCTCGGTGCCGGTACTATCGGGCACCTGTACAGCGGGCATATACACCACATGGGCTAGCGCCGCCTGGCGGGCGAGCCCGTCTGACGCATCCGCGCTGACCGGGCGCGTGTCCGACGGATTGCCGCCCATCTCCATCGAACTCGACGCCGCAGGCACCTCCTTGCCCATCTGCGTGCCCACGCCAATCCCGACCCCCAGCACCAAGGCCGCCGCCATGCCCGCGAACTGCGGCCAGTTTGCCGCGTTCAGCCAACGACGCTTCGGCGCCGGCGGCTGCAGGCGTTTGGGCACCGGCTCGCTCAGCACGCGGTCGTAGCGTTCATGGAACAGGTTGTTCAGCGAGAAATAATCGCTGACCCGCGCAGCCAGCTCGGGGTTCTGCTCGAGTGCGCGCTCTACCTGGGCGCGACGTTCGTCGGACAGCGTGCCGTCCACGTACGCGTGCAGTTCTTCTTCGCCGATCGGAGTGTGTTCGTTCATCGCACCACCTGTAATTTCGCGCCGGGCTGGGAACCCGCCATCAAAGCCCTGAGTCGTTCGCGTCCGCGCGACAGGCGCGACATCACCGTGCCGATCGGAATATCCAGCGCGAGCGCCACGTCGGCGTAGCTCATTTCTTCCAGACCGACCAGCAGCACCACCTCGCGTTGCTCGGTCGGCAAGCGCTGCAACGCGTAGTCGAGATCGCGCATTTCCAGCGAACGCGTCGCGTCCGCCGTCACCGCGAATTCGCTTTCGGCGACGCTGTCGTCGTCCACCGAAACATGTACGGCCCGTACCGAGGCTTTGCGCGCCTGGTTGGCAAACACGTTGTGCATGATGGTGAACAGCCACGCGCGCAGATCGGTGCCGGCCTGAAACAGGACGGTACGCCCCAGTGCGCGCTCCAGCGTGTCCTGCACCAGATCGTCGGCCAGGTCCCGGTTGTTGATCAGCGCCCTTGCATAGCGGCGCAACCGCGGGACGTGCTCCATTAACTCGTCACGGATGTCCATTGCCCTTACCTGTGAGTGCCCCAAAGCCCCTCGCTTTGTGCGAGGCGCCCGAGGGGAAAGATCCCCCGATCTCCCAATCCCCGAGCGAGACATCCTGCGGGGCGGGGGACTTCCTGTGGACCGGAAGACCTTGGGGGCGGCCCGGCGTCTTATCGAGAGATGTGCCGTGTCGTTCGCCCGCCAGAGAGATCGACGGCGTTTCAGGTGCAAACACGCCGGTTTGCATTTTATTCCCGCCACGGCACGCAAACGGAAACAGGTTCCAGGTTCCGACGGTGCCTAATGCATCGTCAAGAAGTCGGCGGCTCGCATCAGGCCGTGCGCGTCGGCCGCGCCGGCCAGCACATAACGCCGGTGGCCGTCGATCCAGGTGAGGAGCCGCAGTGTGCCGACCCGCCGCGCGCTCCACTGCGGCTGGGCGGAGTCCTGCTGGGCGCGCGCGACCAGCAGGACGATCGGTTGAGCCTCGGCGTTCAGGTAGACGTACTCGGTCGCTCGCGCCAACGGGTCGAGCGTCAGCGTCCGATCTCTGACGAGGCGCATGCCGACCGGCGCGAGGTTGGGCGCGGCCGGGTCCGTCAGCCTGTCCGTGGCCTGCGTAACCGGAGCGGGCGCACTCGAATCGCCTGACGGTTCCGCTATCGGAGCGAAGTGCTCGCCGGCCGCTTGCGCCAACGCCATCACGGCGGCGTTGTTCAGCGCCTGCGCGGAAACCTGCGACGCCACCATCCATCCGCTGACCGCCGCGACGGCCAGGGTCAGCGCGACCACCAGCATCAACATGTTTCGCAGCGGCCGCAGCATGGCCGTCCGGACCCGCCGGGCGAGCCACCGGCGTCGCCCGGCGCCGCTCGAACCCTTGCCGGCTCCCGCAGCCAGCATCGGCTCGTCGGTAGGCTGGAAGGCATGCTGGATCTGCTGGTTCAGCTTGCCGTAGAACGCCACCCGGCGTGCCTCGCCGGGGCGCTGACCGAGATAGCGGCGCAAATGGGCGGCGCGTTCGGGCGCTAGGAGGCCGTCGGCGTAAGCCTGTACGTCGGTTTCGGAGAGCGGCGGATCGTGCCGCGAATCGTTCGGTTTCATGGTGGCTGTGCTTGAAGATTGCCTGTTCCTGCGCTAACACAGCGGGGGCGTTTTTATTCCCTGCGCCCGTTTGCTTCGATTCCGGAATAAATGCCCAGGGGCGGTGTTCGCTGCCGTGTAGACCCGCTTGAACAGTCAAAGGAGCCCCTGTGACCAAGCCCTCATTTCCTGCGCCGGAGCGCATTTGCGTGCCGTGCCGGCTCGCTGCGATCGGCGCCGTCGTGGTAGCCGTGGCCGGCGGTTTCGCCTATGTGGCCGGCTGGCTCACGCCGCAGCGCCTGACCACCCATCGCATCGTCAACGCCTTCGAAGCGGACAACGGCAGCCATCCGGGCTTTCGCCGCAACCATGCGAAGGGCGTCTGCGTGTCGGGATATTTCGACAGTAACGGCAGTGCCGCCGCGCTATCGGGCGCGGGTGTGTTTGCACCGGGGCTGACGTCCGTGATCGGGCGTTTTGCGATCCCGGGCGGCAATCCTTCCGCGCCGGACACCAGTGTGCCGATCCGCAGCCTTGCCTTGATGTTCACGCAGCGCGACGGCGAGCAGTGGCGCACCGGGATGAATTCGGTCCCGGTGTTTCCGGTCCATACGCCCGAGCAGTTCTATCGGCAGCTTGTCGCCGCGAAGCCCGATCCGGCGACCGGCAAGCCTGATCCGGCCGCGCTGAAGGCGTTTTATGCGGCGAATCCGGAGACCCAGCCGTTTCAGGCATGGGTCAAGGGGCACCCGCCGTCGTCGAGTTTCGCCAATGGTTCGTACTACAGCGTGAATGCATTTCGCTTCGTGGATGCCAAGGGCGAGACGCACGCGGTGCGCTGGGCGATGGTGCCGTTCACGCCGTTTGCGCCGATCACCGACGCGCAAAAGAGCGAGCAGAATTTCCTCCAGGCCGATCTTGCCGAGCGTCTGCAGGCCGGACCGCTGCGCTGGCATCTGATAGTGACGGTGGCAGCGCCTGGCGACCCGACCGACGACGCCACGCTGCAGTGGCCCGATGGTCGGCAACAGATCGACGCCGGCACGCTCGTGATCGAGCACGAGACTTCGCAGGACGACGGTCCATGCCGCGACGTCAACTTCGATCCAACCGTGCTGCCTGCGGGCATCAGGACTTCTGACGATCCGCTGCTTGCCGCGCGCTCGGCGGCCTATTCGGTTTCGTATAACCGGCGCACCCGCGAAGAAGCGCTCAATCCCAACCTGCACCGGCCACAGCCGAACGGAGATCGGTCATGACGCCGACACATGCGCATTTCACTGCGCTACAAAGACTGCTGCACTGGACCATGGCGCTGCTGATTCTCGCGATGCTGTTCGTCGGGATCGGCATGGTCGCGACGGTTTCGCACGCGCACGATACGCTGATCGCGATTCACCGGCCGCTCGGCATAGCGATCCTGTTGCTGGTGCTGCTGCGCATTGGCGTGCGGGTGAGGCGCGGCAGCCCGCCGCTGCCGGACGACATGCCGGTATTGCAACGAGCGGTCGCCAGGCTCTCGCATCTCGTGCTGTATGCGCTGATGCTGGCGATGCCGCTGATCGGCTGGTCGATGCTGTCGGCCGAGGGTTATCCGGTGACGCTGTTCGGTGCGCTTCATTTGCCGGCGATCGTGCCGCATAGCGTGCGGCTTTTCGCCTTGCTGCGGGCCTTGCATACGTACCTGGCGCTGGCGTTGTTTGTCACCGTGCTGGGGCATCTGGCCGCCGCGTTGTTTCATGGACTGATCCGCCGCGATGGGGTGTTTTCGAGCATGGCGCGCGGCGCTCGCCGTGCGTGATCAGCTTTTGACGCGTTCCGAACCCGGGTCGTAGGGCGCCTTCAGATGAACGGTGGCGGGCAGCAGGTCGCCCGCGACGTCGATCTCGTAGCGCCCGCTCGTCAGATACGCCGTGTCGGCGGCGCCGTCCGGATTGTTGACGTAGCCCAGCGCCACCGGGCAGCCGAACGTATGGCCGAAGGCCGCCGAGCTGAGGGAGCCCACCGCTCGGCCGTCGCGCAGAATCGCTTCGCCGCCCCACAGCATGCGCTCGACGGCGCCGTCGGCCGTCAGCACCACCAGGCGCCGGCGCAGCGGCTCGTCACGCAGCTTGAGCAGAGCCTCGCGGCCACGGAACGCAATCTCCTTGTCGAGCTTGCAGGCGAAGGCGAGACCGGCCTCGAACGGGTTCGAATCGGGCGTGAGTTCGCGGCCCCATGCGCGATAGCCTTTCTCGATACGCAGCGATTCGATCGCGTAATAGCCTGCGTTGACAAGACCAAACGGCTTGCCCGCGGCATCCAGCGTCTCATAGACGCCCGCAGCGAATTCGACCGGCACGTAGAGCTCCCAGCCCAGTTCGCCGACATAGGTGAGGCGCGTGGCGCGCACCGTCGCATAGCCGATGTCCACTTCGCGGCTTTGGCCAAACGGGAACGCGGCGTTGCTCCAGTCAGCCTTCGAGATGCTTTGCAGCAGCTCGCGCGAACGCGGTCCCATCACCGCCAGCACGGCGTACTGACCGGTGACGTCGACGAGCGTGCAATGCCTGTCGTGCGGGATGGACTTCTCGAGGTAGTCGAAGTCGCGCGTGGTCTGGGCCGAGCCGGTGACGATCAGGTACTGGTCGGCGGCGAGGCGCGTCAGCGTGAAATCCGATTCATAGGTGCCGCGCTCGTTGAGCATGCCGGTATAGACGGTGGTGCCGGGCGGCACAGCCACGTCGTTCGCCACGATGCCTTGCAACACGCTCTCGGCGTCGCGTCCCTTGACGAGGAATTTCGAAAACGAGGTCATGTCGAACAGCACCACGCCTTCGCGGCAGGCACGATGTTCGGCGCCGCTCCACGGCAGCCAGTTCTGCTGGCCGAAGGCGTACTCGATTTTCGCTTCGGCTGCGCTCGGCGCGAAGAAGTTCGGCCGCTCCCAGCCCATCTTGCTGCCGAAGCTCGCGCCTGCGTCGCGCAGCATCGGATACAGCGGCGAACGGCGGAACGGGCGTGCCGTATCGAGCTCGCGGTTCGGCCAGGGCATGGCGTAATGCAGGCCCAGCGTTTCCTTGACGCGGTCGTGCAGCCACGTGTCGTTGCCGTTGAAGCGCGCAAAGCGGCGGATATCGACCGGCCACAGATCCATGGTCGGCGTGCCGGCGACGATCCACTCGGCCAGCGCCATGCCGGCGCCGCCGGCTGAGGCGATACCCATCGAATTGAAGCCCGCGCCGACGAAAAAGCGGCGCAACTCAGGCGCTTCGCCGAGGATGAAGTTGTTGTCCGGCGTGAACGACTCCGGCCCGTTGTAGAACTGCCTGACCTGGGCGGTTTCGAGCGCCGGTACACGCTCCAGCGCGTTTTCCATCAGGATCTGGAATTGATCCCAGTCGTCGGGCAGCAACTGGAATTCGAAATTCTCGGGGATGCCGTTCATGCCCCACGGTTTCGCGTTCGGTTCGAAACCGCCCATCACGAGGCCGCCCACTTCTTCCTTGAAGTAGATAAAGCCGTCGGGATCGCGCATCACGGGCAGGTCGGGATGCACACCGGCAATGCGCTCGGTGACGATGTAGTAGTGCTCGGCCGAATGCAGCGGCACGGTCACGTCGCACAGGCGGCCCACGGCCTTGGCCCACTGGCCGGCGCAGTTGACGACGATCTCCGCGCTGATGGCGCCTTGCGCGCCGTCCTTGTTGCGCCACGCGAGGCCGCTCACTTCGCGGCCGCCCGGAGTTTGCCGCGTATGAATGGCGGTGACGCGGGTGTTCTCGACGATCCGCGCGCCACGCGTGCGGGCGCCGCGGGCGAGAGCCTGGGTGAGGTCGGTCGGGTTCGCCTTGCCGTCGCCGGGCAGCCAGACTGCGCCGAGCAGGTCGTCGGTGCGCATCACGGGCCACAGGTCGCCGGCTTCCTGCGGGCTGATCACCTCGCAAGCCACGCCGT
The DNA here is from genome assembly GCF_056619545.1 of Paraburkholderia sp. SSBN10T. NCBI lineage: Bacteria > Pseudomonadati > Pseudomonadota > Betaproteobacteria > Burkholderiales > Burkholderiaceae > Paraburkholderia > Paraburkholderia sp. SSBN10T. The sequence continues at coordinate 48,105 of NZ_JBWQQI010000022.1, read as the reverse complement.
AGGCACGGGCGACGGCGGCGGTGCGCTTGAGCTGCGTCATCCGCTCCGCGGTGCGGGCGACCGACAGCGAGCCGCATTGTTTCCAGCCGGTGGCGAGCCCGGTGTCCGCTTCCAGTTCGGCATAAAGCGCGGTGGAATAGCGGATCAGCCTGGTCATGCTTTCCTGAGCCCGCAATTGACCCACGAGGCCCGCCGCATGCCAGGTGGTGCCGCACGACAACTGACCCTGTTCGAGCAGGACCACATCGGTCCAACCCATCTTCGTCAGGTGATAGGCCACCGAACAGCCGACAATGCCGCCGCCGACGATCACGACGCGGGCGTGCTGGGGAAGAGGTGTAGACATCTGTTAGATCCTGCTTGATGGATGTTGATGTACGTGGAAATGTGTGGTTGTAGATTGCAACAAAATGCCTTAAAACGCAATAATGTCACATAAAATTCACCCGAAGAGGGCATGTGGAACGCCCTTTAAACCCTTCAAAAAGCTAGGCAACAAAAGGCTTAAGCCCATATCAAGACGTTCTTTGTTGATTTAAGTGGAATTGTGTTGGAAATGCTTCCCCGACGCGTGGACCTTTGCTAGACTGGGCGCCACCCGCGTCCTCCCGCCTTCCGTATGTTCTCTACCCAGCGCCAATCCGAAATCCTGCGCATCGTGCGGGCCCAGCAGACCTGCACGATTGCCGAACTGGCCGAAGTCTTCGCCGTGTCCGACGAAACCGTGCGCCGCGACATCAAGCCGCTGATTGCCGAGGGCGTGCTGCTCAAGGTGCACGGCGGCGTGATGCTGCCGGACCTGCTCGACGAACCGCCGTTTCAGCGCCGCCTGCAGGAGAACCTCGAAGCGAAGCGGGTGATTGCGGCGCGGGTGTGCGATCTGGTGCGCGACGGCGATTCGCTGATTCTCGACGGCGGCACGACCTGCGTGCATATCGCTCAGGCACTGTGCGCGCGCTCCCGGCTCACGGTCGTCACCAATTCCACGGAGATCGCCCGCACGCTGGCGCCGCGCAACGGCAACCGCGTGTTCATCGCGGGCGGCGAGTTGCGCGCCGACGATTCGGCGGCCTTCGGCGCAAGCACGCTCGCGTTTATCCGCCAGTTTCATGTGCGCTACGCGCTGGTTTCGGTGACGGCAATCGACGCGCAGGGCCGCTTCATGGATGCGCAGCCCGACGACGTGTCCTATTCGCTGGCGGCCTTTGCCCAGGCCGAACGGCGCGTGGTGGCGGCGGATCACGCCAAGTTCGGCCACAGCGCGCTCGTGCATGCGTTCGGCCCGGAGGCGGTGGACCTGCTTGTCACGGACGAGGCGCCGTCGCCGGCGCTAGCACAGGTGTTTGCAGCAGCGGAGCTCGAAGTTAGTTTCGGGGCGCCCGACTAGGGGTGCCCAGCCTCCGGGTGCCCAACGCAGCGCAGACAGACGATCCGGCTGGCGGCGCGATCTGAGCGATCCGGCCGGCGGCGCTTTTGCCTCAGACCATGCCTCAAACAGGCGCCTGGTTCCTTGACGCGCCCTCAGCGGCGATGACCGGCACATGCGTAAAATAGTCGGTTTGCAGTGGCGAATACATCCAGCAACCGCTCGCGCAGACAACAGATAACAGATCGTCTGCAGGCGCGCGCTTGCCTCTACGTATCTCCCGCACACCGCCGCTCGCCCGAACACGCATGGATGGTCACCCGGATGTCGTCAGTTTTCTACGATCGAGAACACATTACGAAGTGGTTGGGCGCCAGAACGGTCGCGAAGGCGCGCGACTATGTCGATGCCGTTTCGAACCTGCATTGGGACAACAACACCCTGAGCGGTGAAGTCCAGGGCACGCAACGCCACCCGTACGTCGTGGACGTGCAGTTTCACGACGTCGGCGACGAGCTATGGGTCGAGGGCGACTGCTCGTGCCCGGTCGGCTTCCAGTGCAAGCACATGGCGGCGTTGCTGATCGCGGGGCTTGAAGCGTCGGCCGGATCCGGGGCGGGCGTGCGGCCCGAGCTGGTCAGGTGGATGGAAACGTTCCGCGCCCGTGCGGAACACGATGAGCCCGGCCGCAGCAACCCGGGTGCGGCGCCGGCCCATGCGCTCGCTTACCGGCTCGGCTGGTCGCGCTATCAGCAGCGCCACGAAATCCAGCTTTTCAAGGCGCGAGTGGGTTCGAACGGCGAGATCCGTTCGATCGACGAGCCGTGGAGCAATGTCGAAGCGGCCTTGATCAAGGCGCCCAAATTCGTTTCGGATGACGATCTGGTTATCCTGCGCAGCCTGTGGCTCGGCCATTCGCGCGAGAACCACGGACATTTCATTTTGCGCGGGGCCAACGGCGGCGACGTGCTGCACAGGCTGATCGCGACGGGCCGCCTGTTTCCCGCCTTGCCGGCCGACGGCGATGTGCGGCAGACGCCCCGCCCGCTATCGATGGGCGCAGCACGTGCCGGCCGGATCGAGTGGGAAGCGCAGGCCGACGACCGTCTGCGGCCGGTGCTCGTCACCGAGCCGGCGGCCGCGATGGTGCTCGCCACCGAACCGGTCTGGTACGTCGATGCCGACGCGGGCGAAGCAGGGATCGTCGAGCTTTCCTTGCCGTTTCCGCAACTGCCCGATTACCTGTCGATGCCGCCCATCTCGCTCGCCGAGGCGCCGCTGGTTGCCGCAGTGCTGCGCGAGGTGGCGCCTGGCTTGCCGCTGCCGCCGGCGCTCGATACCGCCAAGGTACGCGTGATCGACGTCGAGCCGGTGCCGGTCCTTGCGCTCAACAGTCTGACGATGGCGGCGCTCGGCCTGGGCAAGCCCACGCAGCGTAATCAGATGCTCGACTTCGCGACGGTCAGCTTCGACTACGAAGGCGTCAGCATCAAGCCGGAGAGCAGCGCCACGCTGGTGCCGGTGCCCGGCGGCAGCGTGTTGCATATCCGGCGGCGCTACGAGACCGAGAAGCAGCGCCTGCTCGAATTGCGCAAGGCGGGCTTGAAGGTGGTGCCGGCGAGCGGCGGGTATTCGCGGCAAACCCTTCCCGAGACACTGCTGGCGCTGCCCGAGACCGACGACTGGCCCGCGTTCGTCGACAAAACCTTGCCAGCGCTCGACAGCAAGGGCTGGCGCGTGACGCTCGCGCCCACCTTCCGCCATCACGTGATCGAGATCGACGCGATCGAAGGCACCGCGCGTCAGGCCGGCGACGGCTGGTTCGACCTCGAAATGGGGATTACGCTCGGCGATCGCACGGTGCGCCTCGAACCGCTGCTGGCCGGTCTGTTCCGGCGCGACCGTCGCTGGCTGGGCGGCGCGCTGGAAACGATCGACGACGACGAAGTGATCGAACTCACCACCGATCGCGCCGAACGCTTGCGCCTGCGGGCCGGGCGGCTCAAACCGGTGGTGCGGGTGCTGGTCGACCTGTTCGACGGAATCGGTAGCTGGAAGGGTGACGACAACCTGAGGATTCCTGCGCTCGATGCAGGGCGTCTTGCCGCGTTGACCGATACGGGCCGCTGGCAGTTTCAGGGGGATGCATCGATCCGCCAGTTGGCACAGCGTCTGCAGGACGGTGCCGGCATACGCGAAGCGGAGGTGCCGCACGGCTTGCGAGCCGGGTTGCGCACCTATCAGCACCAGGGCTTGAGCTGGATGCAGTTCCTGCGCGAGCACAACCTGGCCGGCGTATTGGCCGACGACATGGGACTCGGCAAAACGGTTCAGACGCTCGCGCACGTGCTGGCGGAAAAGGAAGCAGGGCGCCTCGACCGGCCGGCGCTGATCGTTGTGCCGACCACGCTGGTCCACAACTGGCGTGAAGAAGCGCGGCGCTTTGCCCCCGATCTGAAAGTGCTGGATCTGAACGGGCCGCAGCGCAAGGAGCGTTTCGAACTGATCGGCCGGCACGAACTCGTTCTCACGACCTATGCGTTGCTGTGGCGCGATCACGCGGTGCTGGCCGAGCACGACTACCACCTGCTGATTCTCGATGAAGCGCAGTACGTGAAGAACGCCACGACCAAATCGGCGACGGCGATTCGCGATCTGCGGGCGCGGCATCGTCTGTGTCTGACGGGGACGCCGCTGGAAAACCACCTCGGCGAATTGTGGTCGCAGTTCGATTTTCTGCTGCCGGGTTTTCTCGGCACGCAGAAGGACTTCACCAAACGCTGGCGCAATCCGATCGAGCGCAATGGCGATGGCGTGCGGCGTGAACTGCTGGCGCGGAGGATTCGGCCGTTCATGCTTCGGCGCCGCAAGGACGAAGTCGCGAAGGAATTGCCCGAAAAAACCACTATCGTGCGCACCGTGGATCTGGAGGGCGCGCAACGCGATCTGTACGAAATCGTGCGGACTGCGATGCAGTCGAAGGTGCGTGCGGCCGTCACGGCACAAGGGCTTGCCCGCAGCCATATCATCGTGCTCGATGCGTTGCTCAAACTGCGTCAGGTGTGTTGCGACCCGCGTCTCGTAAAGCTGGAGAAGGCCACGCGCGTCAAGGAGTCGGCCAAGCTCGAACTGCTGCTGGCGATGCTGCCGGCGCTGATCGAGGAAGGCCGGCGCGTGCTGCTGTTTTCGCAGTTCACCGGCATGCTGGATCTGATCGCCGCGGCGCTCGACAAGGCTGCGATCCCGTACGTGACGCTGACCGGCGACACCACCGACCGCGCCACGCCCGTGCGGCGTTTCCAGCACGGGGAGGTGCCGCTGTTCCTGATTAGCCTGAAGGCGGGCGGTGTCGGGCTGAACCTCACGGCGGCCGATACGGTGATTCACTATGACCCGTGGTGGAATCCGGCAGCGGAGAACCAGGCGACCGACCGCGCGCATCGTATCGGGCAGGACAAGCCGGTGTTCGTCTACAAGCTGATCGCGGCGGGCAGCATCGAGGAGAAGATCGTGCGCCTGCAGGAGAAGAAGGCCGCGCTCGCCGATAGCATTCTGTCCGAGGACGCGGCGGGCACCGTGAAGTTTTCGGACGACGATCTCGATGCGCTGTTTGCACCGATGCCGGAGATTGCGCGGGCGGGGTGAGGGGGCGTTGATGGCGGGATGTGGACCACGTACGCTTATCGCAAAGGCGACCTCTCAGTCGGCACCCAGATCGTCGAAGTGGCCTCATAAAACTGCTGCGGCCCGCCCTTGGGCGGCCAGATACCCATCGCATACGACTCGGCCCGAATCGCAACACGCTCGTCGAGACTATCGAACGGCCAGATATGCGTGATCCGCGGCGCTCCATCGAGCGCATACATATTCACCAGCAACGGCGAGAGCTTCGAGCGCTCGGGCATGGCTGCTTCCCATGCCTCGATCGTCGGCGTAAGACCGCCGGGCCGGAGCCAATACGTCCGAAACTCGTAATACCTGCCGAGCTGCCCAGGCCGCACCGGCGGAAGAAAGGGAAACCCAGCATAACTCTCCATCTCCATCGTCTCGACAAGTCCGGTTGCGCCAAATGGATTCGCATGATGGAGCGCTCGCGTTCTCTCCTGCGCGAGTTCCTGCGCATCGGCAAAGCCTCGCAGGATCCGCAGCGTGCCCAGGCGTCCGTTCTCCGCAGTCCAGGCGCCGAGCCACTCACCGCGCGTGTCGGGATGGTGCAGATAGGTTTCGGCGTTTTCGATGACCTGAGCGATCTTGAGGAGATGAGACGAGAGGGTGGTCAGTTCGTAGAGCATGGAAAGTCTCGTAAAGAAAGTCGAGGAAAGGGAACAAGTGGCAGTGGATCCGGATCGCCCGCACAAAATCAGGCAAATAAAAGTCCAGACTAAGCGCGTGCGAGCCGCTTGAGAATTCCCGATTTCCGCACAAACGCTGTCGAGTAATCGACAGATGTTCAACGATGTGAGCCTACGGGCGGCCCGCGCGTCGAATGCAGCGATGTGCACAGCCGTACACAGCGGGCAACCGATCTAACAATCTTTAAACGATTTAAATTGAGACAGTTCTTATACTGTCTCGCAGAATGTAAATATTGCGGACATTCCGGCGCATATCGGCGCTGTTGTGTATGCGAACTGCATTGCGCTGGGCGGCCCGGAGTAACAGGTTCTGTGCCGATTAACGAGGGATTGGATGCTTTTTAGACCGCGCACGACGCGCATTCCGTTCAAGCGCAATGAGCACAAGCGCAAGCTCGGGCAACGCATCGAGCTTGATCTGTCGAAGGACCGTCATGCGCGTGCAGCCATCGAAGCCTACGCCGATTCGTGTTCGACCGATATGCCATGGCTTGCCGAAGTTCTGCGCGAGTCGGCGGCGCCGGGCTCGGGAGATTTGAGCCTGTGCGCCGCCACTGTACGGCGTGTGTTCGGGTTGGCGCAGGATTGGGCGGCATTGCAACCGGACTACGCACGAAGCGCTTGGGAGCATGTGCGGATTCATCTGGAGGCGGCGTTGAACCGTCAGGTGAAAGAGCAGGAAGACGAAGAGATTGAAGATGGCGAGCACGGGACAGAGAGTCTTGCGCCCATCAGGATGGAATAGACGGGGCCAGTCACGAAGTGCGAGCGAGACCTGCGGGATGCTCAGGTGATCCTGAGAGGCCGATATAACGAATCTGAGAGACAGGCTCAGAAGTTTGAGCCGATGCCGGATGGCAGGAGAATGGCATTCGGAAGGGGATGGCAGTTTTCGATTATGATGAAATTGCCCAGCACGTACAGAGTGTCAAGGCAAATTGCGCGCCATTTTTGAGATATATCGGGTACTTGTTTACAACGGGTACCTGCAAGGCGCGACGAATAATCGATAAATAGAGTTGTCGATGCAGGACATCGCGGTCCCTGAGTCTGCGCGCGGCAATACGCGCGCAGACTCAGGCGGCAACGAGGCGGCGCCGCCCGGCAGAGGAGGGGCAGTGCCTCTGCAGTCGGGAACCGGCCATCCAGATACGAATAACGGTGTTGCCTTGCGGGGTGTTATGAGAATTGCAGTCCTGGATGACGATCCGGCTCAGGCCGATCTGGTATGTCAAACGCTTGCGGCCGCTGGCCATATCTGTCACGCCTATGCCGAAGGTCGCGCTTTGGTGCGGCAACTGCGGCGTCAGACTTTCGATCTGCTGGTGCTCGACTGGAACGTGCCCGACATGTCGGGTGAAGAGGTTTTGCGCTGGGTACGCGAAAGCCTGTCCGAGCGTTTGCCCGTGCTGTTCATGACGAGCCGCAGCCGCGAGAGCGACATCACGTCGATCCTCAACACGGGCGCTGACGACTACGTCGTCAAGCCGGTGTCGGCCGGCGTCTTGCTGGCGCGCGTCGGCTCGTTGCTGCGGCGCGCCTACAAGCTCAACACCACGGTCCTCAAGGAAGTGTTCGGCGAATACGAGTTCGATCTGAGCGCCAAGCACGTGCTGGTGCGCGGCACCGCTGTCGCGGTCACGCAAAAGGAATTCGATCTCGCCTTGCTGCTGTTCCAGCACCTGAGCCGGCCGCTGTCGCGTGCGCACATTCTTGACGTGATCTGGAAGCAGGCGACTGAAATCCCATCGCGCACCATGGACACGCACGTCTCGATGCTGCGCAGCAAACTCGGATTGCGACCGGAAAACGGCTATCGCCTGACGCCGATTTACGGCTATGGATACAGGCTCGAGCGCATTGAAAAGGGGGATGCGTGACGGTTTCCGTTTCCACGCGGCCGGCACACTTGCCGGCTCACGGCGGCGCGCGCCGGGCGCTGGCGGTCCTGGTGCCGTGCCTTGTCGCGGCGCTCGGGCTTGCGTCTGCGCCTGCGCTCGCCGAGGCACAGAAGAACAAGAACGGGTCTATCGTCACGGTACCCTACACGACCAGGGCGGGCGATACGCTATACGAGATCGCCGCGCGCTATCTGCGCGATTCGCGCGACTGGGCTGTGCTCAGTCATCTGAACAACGTTCCCGCCCCGCGCCATCTGCCGGCCGGTATCCAGTTGCGACTGCCGGCGGCGCTGCTGCGTCAGGAACAGGAGTCCGCACGGGTGGTGGCCACCAGCGGTCCGGCCGAACGCGCGTTCGGCGCCGGCCCCTATACGCCGCTCGCGGCCGGCATGATGCTCGGCGAGGGCGACCGCCTGCGTACCGGCCATGAAGGTTTCGTGACACTGGAACTGGTGGACGGCTCGCACGTGACAGTTTCGCAGGATGCCACGGTCGAGATCGGCAAGCTGCGCCAGACCGCCTTGACCGGCGCCTCCGATCGAGTGCTCGAACTGCAGCACGGCGAGGTGGACAGCGAAGTCACGCACGCCACGAGAAAAGACGATCGCTTCCAGATCCGCTCGCCCTCGGTGGTGGCGGGCGTGCGCGGCACGCGTTTCCGGGTGAACTACGACACAAGCCAGCAGCAAACCTCGGTTGAAGTGCTCGACGGCGCGGTCGGCGTGGATCCGGCCAGCGTTCGTGCGCCGGCGCCGGGCGTGCCGTTGCAGGCGTCCGTGCAGCTCGTGTCGGCGCACTTCGGCAATGTCTCGGGCGCAGACGGTTCGATCGGTACGCCGGTCGCGCTGCTGGCCGCTCCTTCGTTGACGGATCCAGGCAAGATCCAGGACGGCAAGACGGTCGCCTTCGACCTCGTGCCGGACAGCCAGGCGGCCGGCTACCGCGTGCAGATCGCCCGTGACGCGGACCTGCTCGACCTGATCCGCGACATGCCGGTGAAGGCGCCGCATGCCGACTTCGGCAATCTGCCGGATGGCACGTACTTCGTGCGCATCTCCTCGGTCGACCGCAACGGCCTCGAAGGCCTGCCGCAGATCTACGCATTCGAGCGGCGCCAGTTGGGGCTGGACGCTTCGGCCGGTCCGCGCGACGGCACGCGCGACTATACGTTCCGCTGGTTCGCGAGCCGTCCGGGCGTGGAGACGCGTTTCCGCTTCGTGCTGGGCGCCTCGCCCGACCTGCGCAGTCCGCTCGTGGACCGGACCGACCTGCCGGCCGGCGAGATCGTGGTGACGGATCTGCCGCGCGGCGTTTATTATTGGACCGTTATTGCCGAACAATTCGAAAACGGCCGGTTCTACGAGAAGGGCAGCTCGATCCGGTCGTTCACGCTTGCCCGCTAGGACTCCAACAATCCGCGCATGAGCCTCGATCCGCGTGCACGACTTGGTCGGCCGGCTGGCCGACGTTTCCTGTTCGAATGGGGGGCGATCGGCTGCCTGGGCATCGCGGTGATCCTGGCGAGCGCGCTCGGTGGCTGGGCGGCAGGCATCGACCACCTGGTCTACGACCGTTTCCTGGTGCTGCACAAGCAGCCGGCGCTGGCCGATATCGTGGTGGTCGAGATCGACAACGCGAGCGTGGAGCGGTTCGGTCACTGGCCCTGGCCGCGCAGCGTCCACGCGAGCCTGCTCACGCAACTGGCGAGAGCCAGGCCGGCGGCGGTGATCTACGACGTCCTGTTCACCGAGCCTGCCGCCGACGACGCGCAGCTCGCCCATGCCATCTCCCTCAGCCCCACCTATCTGCCGGTGCTCCTCAGCCCCGAGGACAGCGACGGCCTGCGGGCCGTCGTAAAGCCGGTGCAGCCCCTCGCCCAGGCGGCGGCCGGGCTTGGCCATATCAACCTGGAAGTGGACGGCGACGGCATCGTGCGCAGCGTCGCGCTGTTCGAAGGCGACGCGCATTCGCGCTGGCCGCAGTTGATGGTGCCGGTCTGGCGGGCCATCAAAAGCGCTGCGATCCATCTCGCGCTACCTGCCGGGCGCCTTGCCGGCTTCCGCGACCGGACCCTCGAGCGCGTCGACGAAGCACGTTTTCTGATTCCTTTCAGCTTGAACGCTGCGAACTACGCGCATGTCTCGTTTGCCAGCGTCGTCGCCGGCGAGGTGCCGCCGGAGCAACTGCGCGGCCGGCTGGTGCTGATCGGCGTGACGGCCTCGGGCTTATACGACCGCTTTGCGACGCCGGTCTCGGGCGAGCTCGGGCCGCTGCCTGGCGTCTACATTCACGCGAACGTGCTCGATACGCTGTTGACGGGGCGGGCGATCGACCCGGTCCCGGCCTTGCCGGTCGTGCTCGTCGCGCTGGTGCCGCTCGCTGCGCTGCTGGCGGGCTTTCTCGTGCTGTCGCCGCGGCGCTCGTTGCTGCTGACCGCGGGCTTGAGCATCGTCATTACCGGCGGCAGCGCCGCCTTGCTGTACGGCGCGCGGCTGTGGATGTCGCCGGTGCCCGCGGTGCTGGGACTGATCGTGGTGTATCCGATCTGGAACTGGCGGCGCCTCGAAATGACCATGACGTACCTGCGCAAGGAGCTGCAACGTCTTGCCGACGAACCGCACCTGCTGCCGGAGACGCCGCCGCGCCGCCGCGAGTTCGGCGGCGACGTGCTGGAGCAGCACATGGCGCTGATGGCGCAGGCTGCCCAGCGGGTGCAGGACATGAAGCGCTTCGTCTGGGACAGCCTCGACAGCGTGCCCGAGCCTATTCTGGTGAGCGACGTGCGCGGCATTGTGCTGATCGCCAATCACGCGGCGATGGCGCACTTCGAGCGGCTGGGTTCGCTGAAACCTCAAGGCCGCCTGATGCGCGAGGTGCTCGGCGGTCTGGCGTTCGTGAAGACCATCGACGACGGCAGCGAAGGCGTCGACGCCGAAAACGATGCGCTGGCGCGCACTCACTGGCCGGCGATCCTCGATCCGGCCCGGCGAGAATTTGCCGACCTGATGGCGCACGGCATCGAGGTGCGCGATCTGGCCGAGCGCGACCACCTGTTGCGCTACGCCACCTGCACCAACGAAGAGGGCGAAGTGACCGGCTGGATCGCCGGTCTGGTCGACGTCTCGGCGCTGCACGCAGCGGAGCGTCAGCGCGAGGATGCGTTGCGGCTCCTGTCGCACGACATGCGTTCGCCGCAGGCCTCGATTCTCGCGCTGGTCGAGATCGAACGCGCGCGCATCGAGTCGGACCACGTCCATGAGTTGCTCGAACGCATCGCCCGTTATTCGCGCCGCGCGTTGACGCTTGCCGACGATTTCGTGCAACTGGCGCGCGCCGAGTCGCAGGCGTACGTGCTCGAACCGGTGAGCCTGAGCGAGCTGACCATCGATGCCAGCGACGAAGTCTGGCCGCAGGCTCACGCCAAGCAGATTCAGATGGAAACCGGGAACGAGGGCGACGACGATTACTGGATCTTCGCCGATCGTTCGTTGATAACGCGCGCGCTCGTCAATATCATGAACAACGCAGTCAAATACAGCCCGCCCGGTTCGCGCATCACCTGCACGACCGGGCCGGCCGACGGCCTGCCGCGGCGCGTGCAATGCACGATTCGCGACCAGGGCTACGGCATTCCGCTTGAACAGCAGAGCCGGCTGTTTCAGCGGTTCCGGCGCTTTCACGAAACCGAGCAGCCGGAGACCGGCGGCGCAGGGCTCGGGATGGCTTTTGTCAAAACGGTCGTGACGCGCCATGGGGGCGACGTGCGCGTCGACAGCGCGCCGGGTAAGGGCACCGCGTTTACCGTGCTGCTGCCGGCGCTCGACGACGCGCAGCTCGACATGCAGCTTGAGCACGCCTGATGGGCGTGCCGGATTCTCTTGAAGCGAGAAGAACATGAAAATCACGCTGATCCACGCTGCGCTAGTCGCAGCATGTCTCACCGCCGGCCTGACAGGATGTGCCGGCGTCAGCACCGACGTGCGCGCGTCGCCGTCGGCCACGCCGCTCGCCGGCGAGCGCAGCTACGCGCTGGCGCGCTCGCCGCTGCAGGACGAGAGCCCGGACCATCTGCAGTACGAAACGTGGATTCGCGGCGAACTCGGCAAATACGGCTTTGCCGACGTGCCGCAGCAGCGCGCTCACTATCTGCTGTCGATTGCCTACGATACGCGTCTGGCGGGCGTCGGTGTCGGCGCGGCGGATTGCGCGCAGGCAGGATGCAACAGCCCTGGCGCCGCCTCGTTCTCGCTGTTTGGCCACACATACCGGCATTCGCTGACGCTGCGTTTCTTCGAGCAGACCAATGGCCACGAGGTCTACAAGGTGAGCGCGAGCAGCCAGGACCGTGACGCCGATCCGCTGCACGCGATTCCATATCTGGTGAAGAGCGCGCTGGCGCAATTCCCCTTCGCCGATCATCCGGACTGGCGCGTGAAACTGCGCGCCGACGACGCCGGCGGGGCGCCTCAGGTGACCTCGGTCAAGCCGGTGCAGCCCTGAATGCCCGGCGCCACGCGGCAAGGTTCGACGCGATGTGTGACTCGCGTCGTCTAGCCCAGCGCCATTTCGACCGTTGCGCGGCGCCGTTCTTCCACCATTGTTTCGATCAACGAAGCAAGATCGTCCGTGGCGGGATCGCGAATTCCCGATGAGCGGTGCAGTTCGAGATCGGCGAGCGGCAGCGGCGGCAAGCCTTCCGCTACGCCGAGCACGCGCCAGTTTTCCGGCAGCGTACAGCGGTCGATGATCGTCACCGCGGCGCCCTGGTCCACCGCGACCTTGATGCCGGTCGGGCTCTGGCTCGTATAGATCACGTGATAAGGCCGGTCGAGCGCCGCCAGCGCTTCGAGTCCGCGCTGCCGGTAACAGCAGGTCTCCGGAAACAGGGCGAGCGGCACCGACGCCTCGCGGTCCAGCACGAAATCCTTGTGGGCCGCCCACACCACTTCCTCCCGCCCCAGATGCCGCCCGCCGGTCTGCGAGCCGTGCCGCACCACGAGCGCCAGATCCAGTTCACCCGCCTGCAAGCGTTCGAGCAATTCGAGCGACATCCGGCAATGGATGTGCGGCCGCGCACGTGGGCGCAGCGCGTAAAACTTCTTTAGCAGATCGGGCAGCCACAGTTCGGCATAGTCCTCCGGCAGTCCAAAACGGATCACGCCCTCGCGGCTGCTCCGGTTTAGTGCAGCGATCGCCTCGTTTTGCACCTGAATAATGCGCCTCGCGTGAATCAGGAAGTTCTCGCCGTCGCGCGAGAGGGCAAGGCGCCGGCTATTGCGCAGGAACATATGCGTTTCGAGTCGCTCTTCCAGCGTGCGGATACGCAGGCTGATGGTGGATTGCGTGCGATGGAGCTGCTTCGCCGCGGCCGTGAAGCCGCCGCTATCCACCACGGCGACGAATGCACGCACCAGTTCGGGGTCCAGAGAGCTGAGTTTGGACCAATCGGGTCCGCTGATGGCTGCCATCGGAATTACTCGCTTTCCAAAGAAATTTGGCGATCAAAACATGAGGACGTCGGTGAGCTGATTGTTGTCGAAGATTGTTGTCGAAAACAATTCAACTCACAAATCAACCTGCGAACCACGAAACTGGAGCCACACCGTGTCAGCCAGCCTGCCTCTTGCCGACGCCGAATGTACCGATCTGGGCGATATCGTCGATACCGAACGTTATCCGTTGCACGATCCGGACCACCCCCGCATGCGCGAGCTGATCGCGAGCTGCCGCGCGCATCTTGCCGGCAACGGCAGCGCCGTGCTGCACGGTTTTCTGCGTCCCGCTGCGTTGGAGCAGGCACGCGCCGAAGGCCTGGCGCTCGCCACCAAGACCTATTTTTCCAGCCGTAAGGTCAATGCCTATTTCACGGCTGACGATCCTTCGTTGCCCGTTGGTGACCCGCGCCGCGTCTTCATGGACCGCACCAGCGGGTTCGTGACGCGCGACGTGATTCCGGCCGACGCGGTCATCCACCGCATCTATGTGGCCCGCGCGATGAAGCGCTTTGTCGCCACTTGTCTTGGCGAGGAGCAGATCTGGGAATACGCCGACCCGTACGCGGGGCTGGTGCAAAACGTCATGCCGCCAGGCACCGAACAGCCCTGGCACTACGACACCAACGAATTCATCGTTTCGATGATGACCCAGCAGCCCGACTCGGGCGGCGACTTTGAGTACTGCCCGAACATCCGTTCTCCTGAAGGTGAGAACTATGGTGGCGTCGGCGCGGTGGTGCGCGGCGAGACGCGCGCGCCGATCAATGTCATCACGCTGCAGCCGGGCGATCTGCAACTGTTCAAAGGCCGCTTCTCGCTCCACCGTGTGACCCGCGTGCTAGGAGCGATCGACCGTCACACGGCCATCTTCGCGTACTCGAAGAAGCCCGGCGTGATCGGCCGGCTCGAGCGCACACGGCAGCTCTATGGCCGGGTCTCCGAGATGCATCTGGAAGCCGAACAACGGCTCGTGCGTGCCGACAATCTGGTCGATTGAGGCGCCGCGCCCGAGTCGATGCCGTGTTGAAACCGTAGTCCCTGCCGCTCCCGATATTTATAACGTTCCACACTGGAAACCATGACGATTCTTCGCCCGACTCATCGCCCGGAAGACTGCGAACCGACTGAGCAGGAAATTGCGCAGATCCAGCGCGACCGGCTTGCCGCCGTGCGCCGCGAACTGAAAAAGCGCGACCTGAGCGCCGCGATCCTGTTCGATCCGACCCACATGCGCTATGCAACCGGTTCGCGCAACATGCAGGTCTATTCGATGCGCAACCCGGCGCGCTACGCGTTCATTCCGGCCGAAGGCAAGGTCGTGCTGTTCGAATACGCGGGTTGCGATTTTCTGGCCGAAGGGCTCGATACGGTCGACGAAATCCGTCCCGCCACCGCGATCTCCTATTACTTCTGCGACGACATGCTCGGCCGCGTGACCGAACGTTGGGCCGCCGAGATCGACGATCTGGTCAAGCAGTGCGGCGGCGGCAAGCGGATTGCTATCGAGAGCGCGACCTCGGCGGCGGCCTTCGCGCTGCAGGCGCGCGGCTACCAGATCTCCGACGCGCAGGAGCCGCTCGAACGCGCACGTTCGATCAAGGTGCCCAATGAGATCAAGATGATCCGCTCGTCGCTGCGCGCCGCGGAACAGGGCGTGCATAAGCTCGAAGCGGCGCTTGTGCCCGGCATCAGCGAGAACGAGCTGTGGTCGCATCTGCACAAGCACATCATCGAAACCGATGGCGACTATGTGGAGACGCGCCTGATCAGTTCGGGCCCGCGCACCAACCCGTGGTTCCAGGAAAGCAGCCCGCGCAAGATCCAGGCGGGCGAACTGGTCGGGCTCGACACCGACGTGGTGGGGCGTTTTGGCTACTACGCTGACTTCTCACGCACCTTCCTGTGCGGCGACGGCCCGGCGACGCCCGCACAAAAGAACCTTTACAAGCTCGCCTATGAGCAGGTTCATTCGAACATGGAAAACGTGCGCGCCGGCACGACCTTCCAGGAGTTTATCGCCAAGGCCTGGAAGATCCCGGGTCCGTACCAGGCGCGCCGCTATTTCGCACTGGCGCACGGCGTCGGCATGACGGGAGAATACCCGTACATCGTCCATCGCGAGGACAACGAAGCGAAGGGCTACGACGGTGTGATGGAACCGGGCATGACACTGTGCATCGAGAGCTACATCGGCCATGAGGACGGCGGTGAGGGCGTCAAGCTCGAAGAGCAGGTCTATATCCGCGACGACGGTCAGGTGGAACTGTTGTCCGACTATCCGTTCGAAAAGCGCCTGCTCGTCTGAAAGAGCGCAACGCGAAAGGTTTCCTGCGTACGAACTCAACATATTTCCATGCATAAGGGTGATCGATCATGCAATTTAGACTACTCCGGGCGGCGCTCGCCGCCGTCGCGCTAACCCTGACCGGTATGGCGGCTCATGCGGCTTCCAATGCAACCGACAACTGGTGTGCACAAGGCAAGACCGTGCATTTCGCGGGTATCACGTGGGAGAGCGGCTCCTTCGCCACTGAAGTGCTGCGGCAGATCATGGAGAAGGGCTACGGCTGCAAGACCGATGTGGTGCCGGGCAGCACGGCGGCGACGGAAACGGCGCTTGCCCATAACGACGTGCAGGTGTGGGCCGAACAATGGACGGGCCGCAGCGAAATCACGGCCAAGGCGCTTGCTGCCGGTTCGGTGAAGCTCGTGGGCGACACCTTGCCGGGCGGCACGAAAGAGGGCTGGTTCGTGCCCGAATACGTGATCAAGGGCGATCCGGCGCGCGGCATCAAGCCGGCGGCGCCTGGCCTCGTCGCGGTGACGGACTTGCCGAAGTACAAGAGCGTGTTCGCCGACGACGAGGAACCTGAGAAGGGCCGTTTTCTGAACTGCCCGACGGGTTGGGATTGCGAGCGCGTGAATACGCGTCTGCTGAAAGTGCTGAACCTCGACGCGACGTATACCAACTTCCACCCCGGCACGGGCGCGGCGCTGGATGCTGCGATCGCTTCCGCGTACCAGCGCGGCGCACCGATTGTCTTCTACTACTGGGGGCCAGCCGCGTTGATGGCGAAGTACAAGTTCGCCGAACTGAAGATGCCGCCGTTCAACGACGCCTGCTGGCAGACCTTGCGCGACGAGAGCAGCACGCAGCAGTGCGCGTCGTCGTACATGGTGTCGCATGTGACGGTGGGCGTGTCGACGCCGTTCTATGACGCGGACCCCGGCCTGATGTCGATGCTCGCCAAGGTCAGGTTTCCTATGGATTTCCTGAACAATACGATTCTCGAGATGAGCACGAAGAAGCTCGACGGCTCCGCGATGGCCACGCAGTTCCTGCGCGATCACCCTGAAATGTGGAAGCAGTGGGTACCGGCGGAGGTCGCATCGAAGGTGCAGGCGAACCTTGGGACCTGAGTAAGTGCTTTGCATGGGATCAGAGTAAGCGCTAAAGCGCCAACTCTGATCGACAGCTAAAGCGCTAACTCTGATCGACCGCCTTGCATGGGACCGGAGTACCGTGCTGAAGCACGAACTCCGGTCGACCGCCTTGCGTGGGATCAGAGTAAGCGCTAAAGCGCTAACTCTGATCGACAGGAGTCAGTCATGAATGGTTTTTTTCTGCATCTGTCGATTGTCGATGTCGTCAACGACAAGGTCGGCGCACTCGTGGAGACCTATGGCGATACGTTTCACGCCTTTAGCCTGCTGGTGCTGAAGTATCTGCTGGTGCCGCTCGAAAGCAGCCTGCGGGTGTTACCCCCGTGGCTCGTGCTGGTGCTGGCGGGCGTGATGACCTGGCATGCGACGCGCCGCGTGGGCGTCGCCGCTTTCTTCGTGCTGCTGCTCTATGCGATCGGCTGCTTCGGCCTGTGGGACAAGCTGATGGAGACGCTCGCGCTGATGCTGGTGGCCACCGTGCTGTCGATTGCGATCGGCGTGCCGGCCGGCATCGTCTGTTCGCAGAGCAGCATGCTGCGGCGCATCCTCTTGCCGGTGCTCGACATCATGCAGACGCTGCCGAGTTTCGTGTACCTGATCCCGGTGCTGATGTTGTTTGGCCTCGGCAAGGTGCCGGCAATTTTCGCCACGGTGATCTACGCGCTGCCGCCGCTGATCCGTTTGACCGATCTCGGCATCAGGCACGTGGACGGCGATGTGATTGAAGCGGCACGCGCGTTCGGCACGACCCGCTGGCAATTGCTGCTCGGCGTGCAGTTGCCGCTGGCCCGGCCGAGCATCATGGCGGGCATCAACCAGACCACGATGATGTCGCTGTCGATGGTGGTGATCGCCTCGATGATCGGCTCGCGCGGTCTCGGCGAAGACGTGCTCGCCGGCATCCAGACGCTCGATGTCGGCAAGGGCATGCAAGCAGGTATCGCAATCGTGATTCTGGCGATCGTGATCGACCGCGTCAGCCAGGGCTATGGTCAGGAGCGACGTGCCCGGCGTATCGCGGCGGCGCAGCGCGACGCGCGGGTGCAGGCTCGCCGCCAGAAGCGTATGCAGGCGCCGGCGCAGCTTGCACACCCGGACGGCGCTGAACTTGCTAGCGAAGCGCGCCATTGATGCTAATAGGAAGCGGAACAGACGGCATTGGTGGCACAAGCGGCGCGGGCAGCACAGGCAGCACTTCGGCGCGCCGCTCCCGGTACACAGCAGCCTCACTTCACTGATTCAGCACGACGTTGGTTAAGGAGCGGCAAAATGAAAGCAATCCAGGTCAAGAACGTCTACAAGATCTTTGGACCGGCGAACGCGCATGCACGTGTACTCGAACTGCTACGGCAAGGCGCATCGAAAGCCGACGTACTGGCGAAAACCGGCTGCAACGTAGGCCTCAACAACGTGAACCTGACCATCGAGCCGGGGCAGATCTTCGTCATCATGGGGTTGTCCGGGTCCGGCAAGTCGACGCTGGTGCGGCACCTCAATCGTCTGATCGATCCGAGCGCGGGCGAGATTCTGGTGGACGGCAAGGATATCCTGAAGCTCAACGCGAGCGGCCTGCGCGAATTGCGCCGCTACCGCATCAGCATGGTGTTTCAGAACTTCGGGCTGCTGCCGCATTCGACGGTATTGGAAAACGCGGCGTATGCCTTGCGCACGCGTGGCGAAGCGCGCGAGGCGGCCTTCTCCGCCGCGCGTGACTGGTTGAAGAAAGTGGGCCTTGAAGGTTACGCGGAGAAGTTTCCGGACGAACTCTCGGGCGGCATGCGGCAACGCGTGGGCCTGGCGCGCGCGCTCGCCGCGGATACGGATGTGGTGCTGATGGACGAAGCGTTCTCTGCGCTGGATCCTTTGATTCGCACGGAAATGCAGGATCAGTTGCTGGAGTTGCAGGCGACGCTCAACAAGACGGTGGTATTCATCACCCACGATCTCGACGAGGCGCTGCGGCTCGGCACGCAGATCGCGATTCTGCGCGACGGCGAACTGGTGCAACAGGGCAGTCCGCAGGAGATTCTGCGCAACCCGGCGAACGACTACGTGCGCCGCTTTGTGGAGCGGCGCAGCGAGCGGACGGAGTTGGCGGCTTAGAGCGCGTGCAGACGTGAAGCAGCGGTGGCGTGGAAGCGGCGCGTCACTCCGGCGCGCTATCGTCGGGCCAGCGATTCTCGAACACGCAATCGGCGAGCGGCATGCGGGTCGCCCATCGTTCGGTCTCGAGCATCGGTTCCGCATAAAACCGGTCGACGTGGCCGAGGCACAGAATCGCCACGGGCCGCGCGCCCTCCGGCATATGCAGCAGGCCGCGCACCGCAGCGACGTCGAACAGCGACACCCAGCCCATCCCGAGCCCTTCGGCGCGCGCCGCGAGCCACATGTTCTGGATCGCGCAGGCCACCGAGGCGAGATCCATCTCCGGCAGCGTGCGGCGTCCGAAGATATGCTTTTCGCGGCCATCCATTAACGCCATCACCAGCAGCTCGCCGCATTCGAGCATCCCTTCGACCTTCAGCTTCATGAACTCGTCGCGCCGCTTGCCGAGCGCATCGGCGGTCGCGAGCCGTTCGCGCTCGACGGTTTCATGCAGCGCAACACGCAGCGCCGGGTCGGTGATGCGCGCTATCCGCCACGGTTGCATGAAGCCGACGCTCGGCGCATGGTGCGCCGCGTCGAGCAGGCGTTGCAGCACGGCCGGATCGACCGGGTCGCGCACGAAGTGCCGCATGTCGCGCCGTTCATGGATGGCGCGGTAGACGGCCTCGCGATCGGATTCGTTAAAACAGTTCGCCATGGAACAGGGCGGCCGCGAAGGCCGGGTTGGAAGGCCAGTAGGCGTGCATATAGGTGGCGACGATCGGGCCGGCACGGAACACGGCCTCACCGGGCGCATCGGCTTGCGCACGGGTGGCCGTGCGCAGCGGCGCGAGCGGTGTCGTCAGCTTCGAGTAGTGAAACGTATGGCCGGTCATGGTTCCGTGGACGCTGTCGATCTGTTGCATGCCCAGCGCGGCGAGGCGGGGCTGCATCGTCGCTTCGCCCGGCAGCAGGCCGAGCATCGGCGTGGTTGTGCCGTGGACGTCGGTGAGCTTCTCGAGCAGATAAAGCATGCCGCCACATTCGGCGACGATCGGTTTTTCCGCTGCGGCGTGGGCGCGGATCGCGTCCGCCGTATGAGTATGCCGTGACAGCGCGTGCGCGTGCAGTTCGGGATAACCACCGGGCAGGTAGAGGGCGTCGGCGGCGTCCGGCACCGGCTCGTCGGCAAGCGGCGAGAAATAGCTGACCCGCGCGCCCAATGCTTCGAGCAGTGTCACGTTGGCCGGGTAGATGAAGGAGAACGCCGCATCGCGGGCAATCGCGATGTGCTTGCCGGCGAGCCGACGCGGTAACGGCGCGCTGACGGGCGCATCGAATTTCACCGCGGGCGGCAGCTCGGCCAGCGGCGTTGCGGCGAGCGCGTCCGCAGCGCGATCGAGCCTTGCGTCCAGATCGTCGACCTCGCCGGCCTGGTGCAGGCCGAGATGCCGCTCGGGCAATTCGATCTCGTCCGCGCTGCCGATATGTCCGGTCCAGCGCATGCCGGCCGGCAACGCCTCTTGCAGCATCTGCGCATGGCGCGCCGAGCCGACCCGGTTGGCGAACACGCCATGAAACGGCACTTCAGGCCGGAATTGCGCGAGGCCGAAGGCAACCGCGCCGAAGGTCTGGGCCATCGCTTTGGCTGAAATCACCGCTACCACCGGCACGCCGAAGGCGGTGGCAAGATCGGCGCTGCTGGGCGTGCCGTCGTAAAGCCCCATCACGCCTTCGATCAGGATCAGGTCGGCCTCGGCCGCCGCCTGCGCGAGCAGTTCGCGGCAGGCGTGCTCGCCGACCATCCACAGGTCGAGCGACAGCACCGGCGCGCCGCTGGCGCGGGCGAGGATCATCGGGTCCAGAAAATCCGGACCGGTCTTGAAGACGCGCACACGCCGCCCTTGCCGCTGGTGGTAGCGGGCAAGACCGGCTGTGATCGTGGTTTTGCCCTGACCGGAAGCCGGTGCGCTGATGAACAGGGCGGGACAGGACGGCATGCTCAGAATTCCACGCCGCGTTGCGCTTTCACGTGCTGCTCGCGATACGGATGCTTGACGATGCGCATCTCGGTGACGAGATCGGCCGCTTCGATCAGCGCATCCGGCGCGTGGCGTCCGGTGATCACCACATGCAGCATCGCAGGGCGCGCGTTGACGACCGTCAGCACTTCGTCGAGCGGCAGGTATTCGTATTTCAGCACCGTGTTCAGCTCGTCGAGAATCACCATCTGATACTCGCCGCTTTCGATCATCCGGCGCGCTTCGTCCCAGCCCTTGCGGGCCGTGGCGATGTCGGCATCGCGGTTCTGGGTATTCCACGTGTAGCCGTCGCCCATCGTGACGAAATCGCAGCTGGCGATCTTGCCGAGAAAATCGCGCTCCGAAGTGTGCAGCGCGCCCTTGATGAACTGCACCACGCCGAGCCGCATGCCGTGGCCGAGCACGCGCACGGCCATGCCGAACGCGGCCGTGGTCTTGCCTTTGCCGGTGCCGGTGTTGACGATCAGCAGGCCCTTTTCGATGGTCGCTTCGGCCTGCTTTTTCTCGTGGCCTTCGCGGCGCCGCTGGGTCATGCGCAGATGCGCTTCGGGATCGGTTTTCATGGAAGATGAGGTTAGGTGGATTCGGTTGAGTGTGGAGCCGAGGCGGCCGCCTGCACCGCGATCGCCACGGTCACGCCGTCGAGCACCGTCTTCGCGACGAGCAGGCGGCCGGCGGGCGCGGCGAGCAGCGCGCACGGCTCGCAGACGCCGTCGACGCCGAGATGCGCGCGGGCGGCGGCCGACGGTGTCGGTAGGCCGGACACGGTGGCGATCTCAGCGCGGCTGAAGGTCCGCAAAGGCAGCGCATGACGCGCGCAGAATTCGAGCAGGCCGGGTTCCAGGGCTTTGGAGTCGATGGTGGCAACGGTTCGAATCGCCGCGAACGGATAGGCGCCGAGCGCGGCGTGCACGGCTGCGCCGATCTGCTCCACGGAGGTGTGCTGTCTGCAGCCTATGCCGACGCTGAGGGTCCTGGCGTCGTGTTCGGAGTGTTGGGTCATGCGGTGCCACATGTCATGCGCGACGGCGCGCGACGTGCGAACGCACGTGCTGGCACCAAACGCGCGCATACGATATCACAAGCGACTGCCGAAGTCGCACGGCCGGCTGCCTTGACGCGCGGGGCTCGCAGGCCTAAACTCCCACGCACTTTGGTGCTCGCGCGCGCGTTCTGAGCGTGCGCAGTTAAACGGGAAACAGGGTGTCCGCCTGCAACAGACCGGACCAACCTGTGCTGCCCCCGCAACGGTAAGCGAAGGCATCGCGCAAGCGGTGCAAAGCCGGCTTCAGTGCCTGCGCGCAAGGTCGCGCACGCATGCAACCACTGGGCGAGAAATCCCTCGCCTGGGAAGGGGAAGCGGCGTTTTCGCCAGCCCGGATACCGGCCAGAGAAGAGGGTTGGCGCTGCGGGGATGCGGCGTCTTGTCCACCATTTCGGTTCACCACTTCACGATGCTTGCCTGGCGCTGCTGGCGCGCCGTGATTCGTCCCCGCGTTTCATCTGAAACTCTCTCGCACCCGCCGGCGATGCATTCGCGCTGTCAGCCCCGTTGCGCGACTTCGCCGGCATGCCCAATGTGAAACACCTTTGGACGGATTGACCATGCAGAACTCCATGCGCAAAATCCCCGTCACCGTCGTGACAGGCTTTCTCGGCAGCGGCAAGACCACGCTGCTGCGGCATATTCTTCAGCACGCAGGCGGCAAGCGCATTGCGGTGATCGTCAACGAGTTCGGCGAACTCGGCATCGACGGCGAGATCCTCAAGGGCTGCGGCATCGGTTGCGACGAAAACGGCAACGAGACCGAAGGCCAATTGTATGAACTGGCCAACGGCTGCCTCTGCTGCACCGTGCAGGAAGAATTCTTCCCGGTCATGGAACAACTGGTGGAACGCCGCGCGCAGATCGATCATGTGCTGATCGAAACTTCCGGTCTCGCCTTGCCGAAGCCGCTGGTGCAGGCCTTCAACTGGCCTGCGATCAAGAACAGCTTCACGGTGGATGCGGTAGTGACGGTCGTGGACGGCCCGGCGGCGGCCAGCGGCCAGTTTGCCGACAACCCGGTGGCGGTGGACGCACAACGCAAGGCCGATCCGAACCTCGACCACGAATCGCCGCTGCATGAACTGTTCGAAGACCAGTTGTCGGCTGCGGACCTCGTGATCCTGAACAAGACGGATCTGCTCGGCGAGGCGCAGCAAGGCGCGGTCGAAGCGTTGATCCGCGAAGAGATTCCGGCGCAGGTCAAGGTGGTGCGCGCGCATAGGGGGCAACTGGATCTGCACACGCTGCTCGGTCTGGAGGCCGCTTCGGAGGCGACGATTCATCTGCGCCACGATCATCACGGCTCGGCCGAGGACGCGGACCATCATCACGACGAATTCGATTCGGTGGTGGTGCAGGCACCAACGCCGTCGCGCGAGGGCGTGATTGCCGCGTTGGAAAGCCTCGTCGAGAGCAACACGATTTACCGCGTGAAAGGCTTCGCTGCCTTGCCGGGCGCGCCGATGCGGCTCGTCATTCAGGGTGTGGGCCGGCGTTTCGACAGCTATTTCGACCGCCGCTGGCAAGCCGGCGAAACGCCGCAAAGCCGTTTCGTGCTGATTGGCGAAGACCTCGATCAGGCTGCGCTGCAAGCGGCTTTCGACGCCGCGCTGCGTACTGAAGCCCAGCCGCAGGCGTAATCGATCATGCATCTGCTGCGCACCACGCCGGGTGGCTTCGTCGACGACACCCAGGGTGTCATCCGGATCGATCAGCAACCCGCCGAGATCGTGGTGCTCAGCTCGGCCGATACGACGCTGTCGTTGCTCGCCAGCGTGGTGCCGCGCCTCGGCGCCGGTTTTCCGAGCGTGCGGCTCGCGAACGTGACGTACTTGCGGCAACCGGCTTCGGTCGATTTCTACGTCGAAGATGTCCTGCAGCATGCGCGCGTCGTGGTGGTCGATCACCTCGGCGGCGAGGCGTACTGGCCGTACGGGATCGAGCAGGTGGTCGCGCTCGCGGCGCGCAAGCAGCAAACGCTGGCGATGTTTTCCGGCGATTTGCAGGAAGATCCGAACCTGCTTGCTCGCAGCACGGCGGATGCCGCACTCTGTCATCAGCTTTGGCGCTATTTGCGCGAGGGCGGTGTGCAGAATGCCGAGGCGTTTTTGCGCTGTATCGCGCATCGCGCGTTCGGCTGGGGGCGTGAGCCGGCCGCGCCGCGCGTGCTGCCGGCGGCCACGCTTTATCACCCCGAACACGACACGCCGACAATCGAGGACTGGCAGGCACGCTGGCGCGCCGACGCTCCGGTCGTGGCGATCCTGTTCTATAAGGCGCATCTGCAGGCCGCCAATACGGCGGTATTCGATGCGCTGATCGAGGCACTCGAAGCGCAAGGGCTGAATGCGTTGCCGCTTGCGCTGACCTCGCTCAAGGATGTCATGAGCCGCGAGGTGCTGCAGCAGTTGTGCACGCAGCATGACGTCGCGCTGGTGCTGAACACCACCGCGTTTGCCGCCACGGCGATCGACGACCCCGAACCGCTGGCGCTCGCCGGTGACGCGCCGGTGTTGCAGGTGATCCTGAGCGGCGGCAATCGCGAGGACTGGGTCAAGGACAACCAGGGGCTGAACTCGCGCGATATCGCCATGCATATCGCGCTGCCCGAGGTGGATGGCCGCATCATTACGCGTGCCATCAGTTTCAAGGGGCTCGCGTATCGCTGTGCGCATACCGAGGTGGACGTGGTGCGCTATCAGCCCGATCACGAGCGGATCGGTTTTCTGGCCGAGTTGAGCCGTCGCTGGTGCCGCTTGCGTACGCTGGATAACGCGGACAAGAAGCTCGCGCTGATCCTCGCGAACTATCCGATGAGCGAAGGACGGATCGGCAACGGCGTGGGCCTCGATACGCCGGCCTCGGTGGTCGGCATTCTCCAGATGCTGGCGACCGAAGGCTATCGCGTGGCCGGACTGCCCGCGGATGGCGACGCACTGCTGCGCCAGTTGACCGAGGGTGTGACCAACGACCCGGTGGTGCGCGATCTGCGCCCCGCCTTGCAGAGTTTTGCGCTGGACGACTATCTGGCGCACTTCGCGCAATTGCCGGCGCAGGCGAGAGACGCCTTGAACGCGCGCTGGGGTCCGCCGCAGCAAGATCCGACGCTGCGGCACGGCCGCTTCATGATTGCCGGTTGGCGCTGCGGCCACGTGTTCGTGGGGATTCAACCGTCGCGCTCGCGGGAACAGGGCGATTACGCCAGCTATCACGACGCCGACCTCGTGCCGCCACATGCGTATCTGGCGTTCTATTTCTGGTTGCGCCACCGCTTCGGCGTCGACGCGCTCGTCCATGTCGGCAAGCACGGCAACCTCGAATGGCTGCCGGGCAAGAGCGTCGCATTGAGCGACGCGTGCTGGCCCGATCTGATCCTGGGGCCGCTGCCGCATCTGTATCCGTTTATTGTCAACGACCCGGGCGAGGGCAGCCAGGCGAAGCGCCGCGCCCAGGCGGTGATCGTCGATCATCTGATGCCACCGCTCACCCGTGCCGAAAGCTATGGCCCGTTGCAGAATCTCGAACGCCAGGTCGACGAATACTATGAAGCGCTGATGGTCGATCCGCGCCGCTCGAAGCTCTTGCGGCGCACGATTCTTGCCACCATCGTCGAGCATCGTCTGCATGAGGAACTGAGCCTGAGCGAGCCAGACGGACAGGACGCCGAAGATGCGCTGTTGACGCGCGTCGATGCGTGGTTGTGCGAACTGAAGGAAGCGCAGATTCGCGACGGCCTGCATATCTTCGGCCGCTCGCCCGAGGGCGTGCAGCGGCGCGATACGCTGCTGGCGCTCGGGCGCTTTCCGGTGGGCGACGGGCGCGGCGCGAAAGCGGGCCTCGTCGACGCGCTGGCGCGCGATCTGCAGATGGCGCATCTGTTCGATCCGCTCTCGGCGGATTGGGCCGCGGTATGGGACGGTCCGCGTCCCGAGGTCCTGCAGCAAGTCAGCAATGCGCCGTGGCGCCACAACGGCGATACGCGTGAGCGGCTCGAATTGTTCGCCGGCGCGTTGCTGGCTGAAATGTGCGGCGACCGCCACGATTCCGGCGTGACCTTGCCCGCGGCAGGGACGTTGCCGCAAACCGAACTCGTGCTCGAACGCCTGCGCGGCGACGTGCTGCCGAGACTCGACGCTTGCGGCTCAGAAGAGTTGCGGCACCTGAAGCGCGGGCTCGAAGGCCGCTTCGTGCCGGCAGGGCCGAGCGGCTCGCCCTCGCGCGGCCGGCCCGATGTGCTGCCGACCGGACGCAACTTTTACTCGGTCGACACGCGCGCGATTCCGACGCAAGCCGCCTGGTCGCTGGGACTGAAGTCCGCGCAGCATCTGCTCGAACGGCATCTGCAGGAGCATGGCGATTATCCGCGGGCGATCGGCCTGTCGGTCTGGGGCACCGCGACCATGCGCACGGGCGGCGACGATATCGCCCAGGCGATGGCGCTGCTTGGCGTGCGGCCGAAGTGGGCGCCCGGCAGCCACCGGGTGACCGACTTCGAGATCATGCCGATGGAAGTATTCGACCGGCCGCGCATCGACGTCACGCTGCGCGTATCCGGCTTCTTCCGCGACGCGTTCGCCAACGTGATGCATCTGTTCGACGCCGCGGTGCAGGCGGTGGCCGAACTCGACGAACCCGAGGCGCTGAACCCGATCCGTGCGCGCGTGCTGCGCGAACGCGACGCCTTGATCGCACGCGGCATGGACGCAGCCGAAGCCCGCAAACGCGCCGGCTGGCGCGTCTTCAGCGCCCGGCCCGGCGCTTACGGCGCGGGCCTGCAGGAGATCGTCGACACCCGGCAATGGCAGACTGACGCCGATCTCTCAAACGCATATCAGGCATGGGGCGGCTATGCCTACACCCAGAAAAGCGCCGGCGAAGAAGCGCGCCAGGCGTTCGGCACCCGGCTCGCCGCGCTGGACGTGGTGCTGCAGAACCAGGACAACCGCGAGCACGACTTGCTCGATTCGAACGACTACTACCAGTTCCAGGGTGGGATGGTCGCAGCCGTGCGGCACCTGGCAGGCAATCAGCCGGTCGTCTACCACGCCGACCATAGCAATCCGGAGACGCCGCGCGTGCGTACGCTGCACGAGGAAGTCGCCCGCGTGATCCGCTCGCGGGTGGTCAATCCGAAGTGGCTCGATGGCGTGAAGCGGCATGGCTATAAGGGCGCCGCGGAGCTTGCCGCGACGGTCGACTATCTGTACGGCTACGATGCCACGGCCCGCGTGATTGCCGACCACCAATATGCGTTGGTGACTGACGCCTATCTGAACGACGCTGCTACGTGCGAGTTTCTGCAGCAGCACAATCCGCATGCCTTGCATTCGATCTGCGAGCGGTTGCTCGAAGCAATGCAGCGCGGCTTATGGCAGACGCCAGGCGACTATCGCGCGCAAGTGGAACAGCATCTGCTCGCGAGCGAGCAGACCATTGAAGGAACCCGGCAATGAACGCAGCGACCGAGCTTCGCAACGCGCCCGCGGCGCGGCCCGTTTTTCCGTTCACCGCGCTGGTCGGGCAAGCGCCGTTGCAGCAGGCGCTGCTGTTGGCGGCAATCGATCCGGGCCTCGGCGGCGTGTTGGTGAGCGGCCCGCGCGGCACCGCCAAATCGACGGCTGCGCGAGCGCTTGCCGAACTGCTGCCGGAGGGGCAACTGGTGACCTTGCCGCTCGGCGCCAGCGAGGACCGGCTGATCGGCACGCTCGATATCGAAGGCGCGTTGCGCGACAGCGCGCTCAGGTTTTCGCCGGGGTTGCTGGCGAAGGCACATCGCGGCGTGCTGTATGTCGACGAAGTCAATCTGTTGCCGGATGCGCTCGTCGATGCGTTGCTCGACGCTGCCGCGAGCGGCGTGAATACCGTCGAGCGCGATGGCATCTCGCACAGCCATGAAGCGAGTTTCGTGCTGATCGGCACGATGAATCCCGAAGAAGGCGAGTTGCGGCCGCAACTGATCGACCGTTTCGGGTTGATGGTGGAACTGGAAAACTGCTTTGATCCGCAGGTGCGTCAGCAGATCGTCAAGGCGCGGCTCGCGTTCGATCTCGATCCGCAGGGGTTCCGAGCTGTCTACACGAAACGGCAGGAAGCGCAGATGCAGCGGATTCACGCTGCGCGTGCTGCATTGCCGGCCCTCGCTTTCGACGACACCGTGCATGCGCATGTCAGCGCGCTATGCATTGCGGCCGCAGTCGATGGCCTGCGCGCCGATCTGGTGATGCTGCGCGCGGCGCGTGCATTGGCTGCGCTTGAACAGGCAGATGCGGTAACGATGGAGCATGTCGATCGCGTTGCGGAAACAGTGTTGAAACACCGTCGGCATGATCGCGAAACGCCGCCGCGTTCGGACGCAACGAGCGAGCCGCCGGCGCCAGCGCAGGGTTCCACTGCGCCGAGTCCTGAGCCATCGCGCACCAGCGGGCCACCGAACGGCGACGGCGAGTGGGGTTACCTGCCACCCGAGCCAACCGGCACAACCCAGGTAAAAGGCGTCATCCCCCTCAACGCAAAAAAACGCTGAGCCATCGGGAGGGCGCTGCCGCTGATCTGTACAGCGGTTTTCGATGGCGCAAAGGCGCGGGTGCAGCGGCGCGCGGCAGCGGGCGAAGCACGCGTATCGCCTGGCCTTCGACCCTCGCCGCAAAACGCCGGCAGCGTCTGCACGCCGGACATCTACGCTTCATGCCGGCAGCGCCGCAAGGCGGCGTCCTGCATTGCTTCCTGCTCGACTGCTCCGGTTCGATGCTGGCGGGGCAGCGGCTCGCGCTCGCCAAAGGGCTGCTCGTCGCGTTGTTCGACCGCGCCAGTTCGGCACGCGCCGAGGCGGCGCTGCTCTGTTTCGGCGGTACGGGCGTCGAGCTTCGTTTTGGACCGGCGGTGCCGCGCTGGTGGAACGAGCGCTGGCTGCAACCGGTGGGCGGCGGTGGCGGCACGCCTCTCGCCGCCGGTATGCGCCGCGCCGCGCACCTGCTGGAACGGGCCGCGCGCCGCAAGCCTTTGCAGCAACGCTGGCTTTGGATGCTGACCGACGGACGCAGCGCCGACCTCCCGATGCGTCCCGCTGGGGCCGACCAGATTATGCTGGTGGATTTCGAGCGCGGTGCGATCCGGGTGGGGCGTTGCCGGCAGCTTGCCGAAGCGTGGGGCGCGATATGCGTCACGCCGGAGGAACTGATCGGCTAGCGGCGCGTGGCGACGCCAGCCGTAGCCGCTACCTGGTCCCGTTGGTCCAATACAGCACGTCGTCCTGGCGGTCGAAGACGAACACCTTCATGGCCATTTGTTGCGCCTTGTCGAGCCGGTCGAACTCGAGACCATGCACCGCGGGTTCACCAATCGCGCCCTTTTGCAGGTTGCGGATCACCGCGGTGGTTTCGATCAGCGTATCGAGCTCTTTGGACTTGAGGGCAAACGCGACGCGCAGCCGGTCGCCGATCTGACCGAGCGGCCACGACGCCGCGAGCGACATGCCGAGTGCGCTGATACCCTTCGCGAGGCCGAGCCCTTCGTACGATTCGCCCGTTTCGCCAATGCCGTAACGTACGGCGAAATGCGCGCGGACCCGGATCGATTTGCGTTCGCGCAGCCGCCGTATCACGCCGGGTTGCGACAGGACGATATAGTCGAACGGCAAGTGGCATACCGCCATGACCGTGCAGACGAAGCGAAACACCGCCTGACTGGCGATCGCGACAATCTCGACGTTTTCGCCGACGTTGAGCGGCAGGATCTTGCCTTCGAAAAGCGGCGGCGTGGCGAAGATCGCTTCGTTCGGCGCGACACCGATGATGCGGCACGGATGCATCGGCGCGGCGCTGCCGATCTGCTGGCGCAGGCCGAGCAGCGCACCGATGGTCAGGTGCATGTCTTTGACCGTCAACGGATCTGATGTGTCCGGCGCGCCGGGCGCAGCTTCGCCGGAGACTGCCGCGTCTTCGGACAGGTCGCCGCGATGCGGGATGAAGTTGTCGAACAGGAACTTGCGTTCCTCGACGCCGACCAGAATGGCGCCGGCATCGAATAGCAGGGTTCCGTCGCGATCGACGATGGGCCAGTCGAGCGGCGTGCCGACCGGTACGGTGTCGAGGGTCAGTGCGGCCGGCACGCCCTTGACGGGTGATTCCACGGTATCTTCGTTCATTGACTTTTTAGTAGCGAAGCAAGTGGCATATTGCCGATATTAACGTCAACGTTACCGAAAAGTTTAATTCTCTATTTAGTTGCGCTGAAACGGCGAGTGATTATTTTTATCAGTGCGCGTGATTCGATGCGCATCGCATACCAGCAGGCGCCGCGCCGCGCCGTGACCGTGCCCCGGCCTGCAACCGCTCAGGGATACCAGCGCGGCGTATAAACCCATTCCCCCTGCGCACCGCGTGTAAAGCCACGCGTCGTGGACGAGCCGATGATGACCATTGTGCGCATATCCACATCCGCCGAACGCAACTCGCCGAGCGTGGTGCTCCTGAGCGATGCTCCGGGCCGGCCGATATCGCGCCCCAGCACCACCTTCGTCCCGGCGGCGCGATACTCGCGCACGATGTCGAGCGCTTTATCGAGTTGCCAGGGCCGCGCCCGCGAGATGGGGTTATAGAACGCCATCACCAGATCGGCCTGGGCGGTGTGGCGCAGACGCGTTTCGATGATCGACCACGGCTTGAGGTTATCGGACAGCGACAGCATGCAGAAATCGTGTCCGAGCGGCGCACCGGCTTGCGCGGCCGTGGCCATGGCGGCCGAGACACCCGGCACGATATCGAGTTCGACCGCCCCCCAACTGGGGTCGTTGGAAGTGTCCAGGGCTTCGAGCACCGCGGCGGCCATCGCAAACACCCCGGGATCGCCAGACGAGACCACCACCACCGCGCGGCCGATGCTCGCCAGTTCGAACGCGTGGCGGGCGCGTTGCATTTCTTCGCGGTTGTCGGTGCAGTGCACCTGCTGATCGGTGCGAAATGGGCCGGCCATTTTGACGTAAGTCTCGTAGCCGAGGATATCGGTGGCTTCGATCAGCGCTGTGCGTGCCGCCGGCACCATCAACTCCGCGCTGCCGGGGCCGAGGCCGATCACGGTGAGGCGGCCACGGGCGCGGCCGATCGTTTCC
The DNA here is from genome assembly GCF_056619545.1 of Paraburkholderia sp. SSBN10T. Classification (NCBI taxonomy): domain Bacteria; kingdom Pseudomonadati; phylum Pseudomonadota; class Betaproteobacteria; order Burkholderiales; family Burkholderiaceae; genus Paraburkholderia; species Paraburkholderia sp. SSBN10T. The sequence goes on along the minus strand of NZ_JBWQQI010000022.1, from coordinate 17,263 downwards.
GGGGCGATCGGTGTGCGGCTCAGCGCCAGCGCGAGGTCCGCATTGGCATCATGGAGCAGGGTCTGGCAGGGCACGCGTAGCGCGCTTTCCAGCAGGCGCTGGGCGGCAGACGCGGACGGCTGCCCGGCGCTTGCCTCAGGCAGAACGGCGAAGCGTAGCGGCACACCCAAGGCGGCGGCAGCTTCGCTCAAGCCTTCATCGCCGATGCGTTCCACAGGCGCAAGCAGCGCCGCCAGCGAAAGCGGGGCGAGTTCGTGCGCATCGAGTGCAGCACGGACCTGTTCGGCGATCTGAGCGCCCGAAGCGCACACGGCCGCCACCACGCTGCGCGGATGAATCACCAGTTCATCCGCACCGCCGTCCCAGGCCTTGGGCGTGACGCGAATCGCCAGCCGCGCGGAACTCGCGCGTGGCAACTGCACGTCGTCGAGCCACGGCGCATCGCCTTCGATCCGCGTGCTTTCGCCCGCGAGCATGTCGGACACGAAACGCTTGCCTTGCGTGAGACTCGCGAGCGCATAACCCTCGGGCGGATTCAACACGCAGGCGCCGAAGCGCAACTCGCCGCTCGTCGTGATCGCCGGTGCGACCTCCAGCGCCGCCGCAATCTCGCGTGCCATCACGTTCACGCCGGCGAGGCCGCCGAGCAGCGGCACCACCGCGCTGCCGTCTTCCGCAACGGCCAGCACCGGCGGCTCGACGCCCTTGTTGGTCAACAAGGGCGCCACGCAACGAATCACGATGCCTGCCGCGCACAGCGCGACGATCGGCGTGCCTCGTGCATACAACTCACACAGATGTGCGGCGAGTTCCGTATAAGCGACGTCGGCTTCGACGCGCCCCCGCAAGCCATGCACCTGTGCACCGGGATAACACGCCTGGACGCGTTTCGCCGTGGCGAGCGCCCCCGTGCCCAGGATCACGATCGCGGGCGGCGTCATCCTTGCCATTTTTCCCCCGGCACGACGAGTAGTGAGAAGTACGGCGAAGCCATCGGATCGACTTCGGCGAGCGGCACGATACGCTGGTTCGCCATCGTCGCGCGTTCGACGTAGAGCGCGCGCTCCGCGAGCCCGAGGTCGCACAGCACTCGTCGCACCTTGTCGAAATTGCGGCCGAGCTTCATCACGACCGCGGCATCCGCGTCGGCCAGACGCCGCCGCAACTCGTCTTCCGGCAACACGCCCGACAGCACGGAGAGACTCTGGTTGCGATACACCAACGGCGCGCCGAGCACCGCCGCGCCGCCGAGCATCGAACACACGCCCGGCACGACTTGCGCTTCGAAGCGCTCCGCGAGCCGGTCGTGCAGGTACATATACGAGCCGTAGAAAAACGGATCGCCTTCGCAGATCACCGCGACGTCGCGTCCCGCATCCAGATGCGCGGCGACGACCTCGGCCGCCGTGTCGTAGAAGTCGGCGATGATCGCTTCATAGCAAAGCGGCGGTTCGAGCGCTTCGGTGGTCACCGGATAGACCAGCGGCAAATGCTGCTGCGTCTCGCCCAAGTGGGCCTCGACGATGCCGAACGCATTGCCTTTCTTGCCCTTGGCGACAAAATACGCCACTACGGGGGCCGCTTTCAGCAAACGCAGCGCCTTCAGCGTGATCAACTCCGGATCGCCGGGGCCGACGCCAATTCCGAACAGACGTCCCTGTGCGGTCATTTATTCGGCCTCCGAAGCAAGCGCGTTGACTGCGGCGGCGGCCATCGCGCTGCCGCCGCGCCGTCCCTCGACGGCCACGTAGGGCACGCCGCGGCTGTCTGCGGCGAGCAGTGCTTTCGATTCCGCCGCGCCGACAAAACCCACCGGAAAACCGAGAATCAGCGCAGGACGCGGCGCACCGTTATCGAGCATATCGAGCAGATAGAAGAGGGCGGTGGGCGCGTTGCCGATCACCACCACGCTGCCGGCCAGTTGCGGGCGCCACAGTTCGAGTGCCGCAGCCGAGCGGGTATTGCCGAGCTCACGCGCGAGCGCCGGCACGGACGGATCGCCGAGCGTGCAGATCACCTCGTTATCCGCAGGCAAACGCGCTCGCGTGATGCCCTCGGCCACCATGCGGGCGTCGCACAGAATCGGCGCGCCGTTGGCGAGCGCCGCGCGGCCCGCCGCGCCTGCGCCGGGGGAAAAGCGTAGTGCGTCGCTCACGTCGACCATGCCGCAGGCGTGAATCACGCGCACGGCAAGCTTTTCGAGGTCGGCGGGGATGTGCGACAGGTCGGCCTCCGCGCGAATCGTCGCGAAGGATTGGCGATAGATCTCCTGACCGTCGCGGATGTAATCAAGCATCAAAAGAACTCCGGGGGCTGCGGGCCAGCCGGGCGAGTGCGCCGGCGGCCTGTTCGATCGTCAGATGGTGCGCGACGCACTGACCGAAGCCGGGCGGGGCGTCGCGTCGATAGAGGTCGTAGCGGCCGGGCTCCACCGCCAGCAGCGTAAACGGCGCGCAGTGGGCGGCCGCGCACGAGCGCGGGCAGCCGCTCAGGTGAACCTGTTCGACGTCTGCGGGCAACTGGGCGGCGAGGTGTAACGCGTCGGCCTTGGTGTCGGCGTGGCTTTTCGCGCAGCCAGTCGAGCCGGCGCAGGCGATCAGGCGGGCCATCGGGTGTCCCGGCTCGCAAGCGAGGCCGAGAGCGGTGAGGCAGGCGAGCACGGACGGCGCGGCCTCTGGAGCGACGTCGGGCAGCAGCACGCTTTGCCACGGCGTGATGTGCAGCGCGGCGTTGCCCGAGTCTTCGGCAAGCGCGGCGAGCGCGCGCAGGGTCGCGCCGTCCAGACGGCCGAGCGGCGGTTGGCCGCCCACCTGGCACGTCCCGGCTTTGCGCTGAGGTTGCACCCCGAAGCGCAGCGACGCATCGGCAGGGGCGCGCCGCCAGCCGGTGAGTGCGGGTTCGCGCGAGAGTGGGAAGTCGAGGTACGTCTGGACGCGTTGCAACACGGTTTCAACAGACTGTGCGGCAAGCAGGTGGCGCATCCGGGTATGCTCCGGCGCGGCCAGATCGAGGAACGTGTGCAGCAGGGCTTTCACTAGCGCGGGGACTTGCGAGGGCGTCACTGTCCCCAGCGCGGGCGTGCCGGTCGCGTCGCTGTGGTTCGCAGGCGTGGACGATAGCGGCGGGCAGCCGGCCAGTCCGAACACGAAGCGCACACCGTCTGCATGATCCAGCGCCGCCAGCCAGACATCGTGCGGATGCTCGAGCATCGCCAGCCGCTCGCCGCCGTCCAGCAACAGCGCAAATTTCGGCGAAAGCGCAGCGAAACGCGGCTCGCTTTGCAATAGCGTCAGAATCTGCGCGGCGAGCGTCGTGGTGTCGAACAACGCATGAGGATCGCGCCCGGCGCTCGGGCTGACCATCAGGTTGCGCACATCGTCAGCAGCGGCTGCGTGCGACGCCTGCAGCAAACCCGCATCCGGTCCCAGCCCCGCACTCAACAGCGCCTCGATCAACGCGGGCTCATGTCCGGCCCGCACGCCGCGCAGTTGCAGATTGGCCCGATTGGTCAGTTCGATCACCCCGGCCGCATGCCGCTCCGCGGCCTCTGCGATCGCGCTTGCCGCGTTGGCGCGCAATACGCCGCCAGGCAGCTTGATGCGGCAGATCCCGCCATCGAGCGCCGCGACGATGCGCAGCAAGCCTGGGCAAGCCGAGGGCCTGGCGGTAACGGATGTGACGGAGGAAGATGACGCGTGATTCAAGAGGGCACCGGGTTAGCGTCGCGCGACGGCCCGAGCATCGCTCAGGAAGGGAAATGCTGCGGCATCGCTACGCCCCGCCCGATGATGGCTGGCACGAACAGTTCGACCCCGAAGGGCGCCGGCGACAGACACGGTATTATGCCTTTTTTCGAACAGCACAACGATGCGGCGGCCTTGCTTGGCGTGCCGCAGCGGCTCAATTGAAGATCAAGTATGAGGATGGATTCATGCCGGCATGGCTGACCGTGGTAGGCATCGGCGATGACGGTTTTGCCGGTCTGGGGCGCCCGGCACGCCGCGCGCTGCTCGATGCGGCCGTGATATTCGGCGGCGAGCGGCATCTCGCGATGCTGCCGGCGCGCCTCGCCGCGCGGCGCGAAGCATGGCCGCGCCCGTTTGATATCGCGCCGGTACTGGCCCGGCGCGACACGCCGGTGTGCGTGCTGGCGAGCGGCGATCCGATGCTGTTCGGAGTCGGGGCGACGCTCGCGCGTCAGTTGCCGGCGGGCGAACTGCGCGTGTTGCCTGCGCCGTCGTCGCTGTCGCTCGCGGCGGCGCGTCTTGGCTGGCCCTTACAGGAGGTGGCGGTGGTGTCCGTGGTGGGCCGCTCGCTTGCCACGGTGAGCGCACATCTGCATGCGGGCACGCGGCTCTTTGTCTTGAGCGCCGACGGGACCACGCCGGCGGCGCTGGCGGCGCTGCTGACCTCACGCGGCTTCGGCGCGACCCGCATGAGCGTGCTCGAACACCTTGGCGGCGAGCGCGAACGCCGCCTCGATGGCCGCGCCGACGCATGGTCCGGCGAAGCGGTCGCCGCCTTGAACCTCGTCGCGCTGGAGTGCCGCGCGGCCGATGGCGCGCCGCGTCTGCCGCTGACGCCTGGCCTGCCCGACGATGCGTTTCGCCACGACGGACAGTTGACCAAGCGCGATGTCCGCGCCATCACGCTGGCGCGTCTCGCGCCGGCGCCCGGTGAACTGCTGTGGGACGTGGGCGCGGGCAGCGGCTCGATCGGGATCGAATGGATGCGTGCGCATCCATCCTGCCGGGCCATCGCAATCGAGGCGCATCCTGAACGGCAGCGCTTTATCGAACACAATCGCGACGCGCTCGGCGTGCCGGGTTTGCAACTGGTCGCGGGCAGGGCGCCGGAGGCGCTTCACGGACTGGCGACACCCGATGCGGTTTTTATCGGCGGCGGCGTCACGGTGCCGGGCGTGCTCGATGCCTGCTGGGCGCAGTTGCGCCCGGGCGGCCGGTTGATTGCCAATGCCGTCACGCTGCAGGGCGAGACGGCGCTGATGGCGTGGCGCGAGCAGCATGGCGGCACGCTCACGCGCATCGCGCTCGCCGAGGCGCAGCCGTTGGGCGGCTTCGATACGTGGCGGCAGACGTTGCCGATTACGTTGCTGGAGGTCGGCAAACCGCTTGCTGCGGCGGTGCCGGCATGACCCGCGTCCTTCTGCTCGGCGGCACCGGCGATGCGTTGCACATCGCGCGGCAGCTCGGCCCCGAACACGTCTACAGTCTCGCCGGACTCGGCAAGGTGCCGTCCGATCTCGCCTGTGCGGTGCGAGTCGGCGGTTTCGGCGGCGCACAGGGCCTTGCCCGCTATCTCCAGGACGAAAGCATCGGCTTGCTGGTCGACGCCACCCATCCCTACGCCGCGCAGATCAGCGCCAACGCCCACGCCGCAAGCCGCGCCGCCAACGTGCCGTGCTGGGCGCTGCGCCGTCCCGCTTGGCAGCCGCAGAGCGGCGACGACTGGCGCATTGTCGACGGCTGGAGCGGCCTGATCGGCGCAATGGCGCCATTCGCCCGGCCGCTTTTCACGCTCGGCCGCGAGGCGCTCGCGCATCTCGATGAAATCCCCGCGGACCAGTACTGGACAATCCGTTGTCTCGATGCTCATCCAGGCACCGCCCGGTCACGCATCCTCGACGTCCGCGGACCGTTCACCCTGGATGGCGAGCGAAACCTTTTCACCGCCGGCCGGATCGACGTCGTGATAAGCAAGAACAGCGGCGGCACCGCGACCGAAGCGAAACTTGAAGTCGCCCGCGAGCGCGGCTTGCCGGTGATCATGCTGCGGCGTCCGGCCTTGCCCGCTGTCGAGCGCGAGTTCAGCCGTCCGGCAGACCTGCTCGACGCGCTGCAAACCTTGTTGTCCTGACTGTACAGACGATGCCGCGCGACCGATGACCGCGCGGCTCGCACTATCGAATCACGGAGTTTGCATGACAGTGTTTTTTATCGGCGCAGGTCCAGGCGACCCTGAGCTCATCACGGTAAAAGGGCAGCGTCTCGTGCGCAGTTGCCCAGTGATCCTGTACGCCGGCTCGCTGGTTCCCGCGGCGGTGCTGGAAGGCCACGCCGCCGAACAGGTGGTGAATACCGCCGACCTCGATCTCGACCAGATCGTCGCCTTGCTCGAGGATGCGCACGCCAAAGGCAAAGACGTGGCGCGCGTGCATTCCGGCGATCCGTCCTTGTACGGCGCCATCGGCGAGCAGATTCGCAGATTGCGTGAATTGCGGATTCCTTACGAGATCGTCCCAGGCGTCACCGCGACGGCCGCATGCGCGGCGACGCTCGGCTGCGAGCTGACGCTGCCGGACGTTTCGCAGACGCTGATCCTCACGCGCTTCGCCAGCAAGACAAGCATGCCGGAAGGCGAGCAGTTGAGCGAGCTGGCGCGGCATCGCGCGACCATGGCGATTCATCTGGGCGTGCGGCATCTGGCGCGCATCGTCGACGAACTGCGTCCGCACTACGGCGACGCCTGTCCGATTGCGGTGATCTACCGGGCGAGCTGGCCGGATGAGGAAAAGGTCACGGGGACGCTGGCCGACATTGTCGGCAAGGTGCAGACCACGCAGATCGAGCGTACCGCGCTGATTCTGGTGGGGCGTGTGCTGGCAGCCGAGGGATTTGCGGATTCGACGCTGTACGCGAAGGGCGTTTAAGCAAGCTTGTGAGAGAGGCATCCCGCACTTGCGGACAACCGCAAGTGCGGGATGCGGCGACTTCAATGCACTTGCGTATGCGCGTGCGACTCGCTGCTCGCGCGCGGTTGCGTGACTGCGCTCACCACCACGAACACGATGATGTTCAAGGCGAGTGCGACGAAACCGATGTTCACGTCCTTGGCGGCATCGGCCAGGAATGGGAACAACTGGCCCATGCTCAGATGCATCAGCGTAGTGACCGCCACCACCGCCACACCGGCCAGAATTCCGCAGAATGCGCCCTGTTTGGTCGCCCGGTTATGCGGCGCGAGGCTGCATATCATGGCCGGAAAAAGCTGCGTGACGAAGCTGTAGCCCATCAGCAGCAGCGCGACGATGGTCTCGCCGCCATGCAGCGTGAAGGCTACCGCCACCAGCGCTACGACCGGCACCAGCACGCGGGCCAGCCTCGTGACGCTCGCATCGCTGGCGTCGCGTTTGAGCAAACCGCGGTAGACGTCGTTGGCGAGCAGCGTCGAGGCCGTGTTGAGGATCATCGAACCCGGCACGAGCGCGGTCAGCACACCGGCTCCGCCGATGATCCCGACAAACCACGGATCGAAGGTCTGCAGCGACAGGCGGAACAGCGACAGATCGATATCGCCGCCTTTCAGGCCCGGCACTTTCAGCACGGCCGCAAAACCGACGAAGAACACGAACAGCAGGATCAACTGATAGAGCGGCAGCACCATCGCGTTGCGGCGGAAAATCCGTTCGTCCTTCGCGGTGAACACCGAGCCGAACGTATGCGGCCACATGAAAAAGCCCAGCGCGGTGAGCAGCACGGTCGACTGGAACCAGGTCACGCTCGAGCCTTTGGCGGGGAAGGTGAGAAAGCCGGGCTTGGCTGTTTCGATTGCATGGAACATCTCGCCGAGGCCGCCGTAGTAGTGGATCGGCAGATAGATGCCGAGAAACAGCACCACCGCCAGAATCAGCGTGTCCTTGACGACCGAGTTCCATGCCGAGCCGCGCACGCCCGACACGATCACGTAGCACGTCACCACCGCGGCGCCGATCCAGATCGCCGAGGTGGACGGAATCGCGCCATACGACGCGGTCGCCACGATGATGCCAAGCCCCTTCAGTTGCAGCACCAGATACGGAATCAGTGCGGCTACGCCGACCAGCGCGACCAGCACGCCCAGGGCCGGGCTATCGTACTTGCGCGAGAAGAAGTGCGGCTGCGAAACCAGCCGCTGGCTTTTCGCATAGCGCCAGATGGGCGGCAGCATCCAGTACGAGAGGATGTAGGCGAGCGACCCATAAGCGAGGATGTAGTAAACCGGCGCGCCTTTGCCATAAGCGAAACCGCTGCCGCCGAGAAAGGTGAAGGTGGTGTAGATCTCGCCGGCCATCAGCAGGAACACGAAGGCGGTGCCGAAGCTGCGCCCGCCCACCGTCCATTGTTCGAGACTCATGTCGTGGCCGCGCCGCGCACGTAGGCCGAGAAACAGCGCGAATACCGTCACCGCGGCGATGATGATCAGGGCGCTGCTCATGAGCTGGCCTCTTCGGTATCGGCAGCGGTTTGACGGTTGCTCGGGTCGAGCCGGTAGATGATCCCCATGATGATCGAGATGAGGATCACCCACAGGACGATCCAGGCAAGCACGAACGGCATGCCCAGCACGAGCGGCTCGACGCGATTGACAAACGGCACGCCGAGCAGGATGCCGATGAACGGCAGCGCGGCGAGGAAACGAAGGTACATGGGGGGCGACTCCTCGAACGGGTGGATGCGTCTGCTGAAGCCTGTCTTTCGTCCGGACTTTATGCCTGATAGGTCTGTTACGTAAAGGCCGCCAAAAAAAATGTAGGTGGCTTGAAAGCTGTGAAGGGGAGACGAGGGCGTGCGATCGCGCCATGTTGCATTGCGCCACGGCTTCGCTTCGTGGCTAGTGTCATAGCCATGCCGCATCGCGCTATGATGCGGCATCGGGTTCCCGCCGGAATCCATCAGCCGTCGTTCGACACGGATCGCAAACATGGTGGAAAGTCTGATCTCGGACATTCTGTTTGGGTTTACCGGATTGATCAGCATCATCAATCCATTCGGTATCGCCTTCGTCTTCCTCGACCGGACTGCATCGCTCACCACCGAAGAGCGCACCACACTCGCACGCAAGATCGCCATCAACGTGCTGTGCGTGCTGCTTGTCGCGTTCTTCCTCGGCACCCCCGTGCTGCACTTCTTCGGCATCTCGATGGAGGCGCTGCGCATTGGCGGCGGACTCGCCGTGGCGGTGGCCGGCTGGAACATGCTCAACGCACCGGATACGCCGCCCGCCGATTCCGGAGTCAAGCGCGTCGATGCGGACAGCGCGACCTCCAGGGCGTTTTTCCCGCTTACGGTTCCGTTGACCACGGGCCCGGGCTCGGTCGCCACGGCCATTGCCCTCAATGCGAACCGGACCCATAAGCTGTCTGAGTTCGTGCTGTCGAGCATCGCTTCAGTCGTGATCTCGATCATCGTGGCCATCGTCGTGTATATCACCTACAGCCGTGCCGTTGTTTTTGCTCGCTATCTTGGCGTCGAAGGCACCAAGGTGGCTATGCGGGTGTCGTCCTTTCTGCTGCTGTGCATCGGTGTGCAGATTATCTTGACCGGCTTTTCCGAGTTCCTGATTCCTATTGCGCAGTTGCCGCCTAAATAACGGCGCCGGCCGGCGCGGGTTTGGCGAGCTGACATATCGCGTTTGCCTGCTGGTGCTAGGATGCGAGAAATCGCACCTTCAGGAAGCTGCCGACATTTTTCGCTTCCCTTGCTTGCGTCGACAGGAAGGAGACCCCTCATGTGCCGCTGGCTTGCTTACACCGGAAACCCCGTTCAACTCGAGACGGTGCTGTTTCGCGCCAAACACTCGCTGATCGATCAAAGCCTGCACTCGCGCCTTGGCCAAACCACCACCAATGGCGATGGCTTCGGCATCGGCTGGTACGGACATCCCACCGACATCCCGTTTCGCTACCGCTGCATGCAGCCCGCCTGGAGCGACCGCAACCTGCGCGAAGCGGCCCGCGCGATCCACTCGCCGATGTTCGTCGCCCACATTCGCGCAGCCACCAATACCCCTGCTCAGGAGACCAACTGTCACCCGTTTCGCTATGGCCGGTGGCTGTTCGTCCACAACGGGCTCGTACGCAATTACCCGTCGGTGCGGCGCGAACTGATGCTGGCGATCAAGCCGGAACTGTTCCCGTCCATTGAGGGGTCGACCGATTCCGAGGTGCTGTTCTTTCTCGCGTTGACCTTTGGCCTGGAACTCACGCCGGTTACCGCGCTGGAGCGGATGGTCGCTTTTGTTGAGGCCACCGGGCGCAAGAATGGCGTCGAACATCCACTGAACATGACGGTCTGCGCGACCGACGGCGAGCAGATCATTGCCGTGCGGTATTCCAGTGAGCGGGATTCGCGTTCGCTGTTTCATAGCACCTCGTTTCATCATCTGCATGAGTTGTATCCGCATGATCCTCGGATCGTCGCGGCTGGTGACGATGCGTTTCTTGTGTTGTCCGAGCCGCTTGTGGATTTGCCTGGCTGGTGGGAGGAGATTCCGGAGAGTACGGCGGTGGTTGCGCGTCATGGCGAAATCGAACAGTACGCGTTCAGTCCTCGTTTAGGCTGAGGGCGAGGTGTTTGCGCGGCGCGCAGCCTCGCCTGGGATCGTTCAGTGCTGCTGATAAGCCGCTGCGCCCGGTGAATGCTTTGAGTGCGTCAACACGCTGCGTGCGCAGTGAGTCCAGTAGCGTGCGCAAATACGTATCTCCGCGCTTCGATATGCCGTGCAGGTTGGCCTCGTGCTGGCGATCTTCAGCATCGTTAGATGCGAGCTCCGGAAATTCGTCAATCCTTTGCGACCATCGCCATGTTCCCGCGTTCGATCCCGCACGACTCAGAGTACGCTGACCCAATAAAAAACCTACGGACGAAATAAATTACCAATATGCCAATGAAGCGATGGAAAAGAAATGATTCCCTGAGCGGAATCGATTACCAATTCTGGTTTGGTGCCGCTACGCAAAAGCGCAAAATCGGAGACGGTCGAGGCGGTATTGGGGTCATGGACGCCGAAGTGAACGAATGCACTCTCTGCCGGAAGAAGTGTGGCGATCAATATCACCAGAGTGGTCGAGACGATAAACTGCACGACGAATTCGGCGTAGTCCTGTGAGTTCGAAGTTAGCGCAAGAATAACCGGGATAACGAAGAGTTGAATTCCACCAGACGCATAGGCGAACTCGAGCGCAGAATGCATCCAATGATGCGCCTTCACCCATTGATAGGTCTCCGGCCAATGAAATCCAAGCGCGGAATCAACAGATACGAATGCATTGCTTACGAGCGGGAAATCGGTCGTTATGCGGAGATATTGAAATACGACGCCAACGTGAGTGAAGATGGTCAGAATTGTGATCCACATAAATAAATGCGCCAGACTTTCATAAAATAATTTCCTGGCAGACATTCTATGCATCCTGCGTGATATTAAACAAAACACTCCGGTGATAGTGGCGATACAAAAAATCTTCGTGTGCTTTGCGCTACACTGTCGTTTTCAACTCGAAATCCGATGTAATTTGCTAAAAATCAGGTCAATGAGCATCATCAGGATCGTTACTAACCACGCGGCCAAATAAATCTTTCGTATCTCTTTCGGCATAAACCACCATAAATTTTATATGCTGTCCCCGCAAGGGCGAACGAAAATCAGCAGGCAGGTAAAGAAATATTCTAGTGTTCCGTCCCAGAAATAACTTTGCATAGTCGAGCCACGTTCTTAAGGATGGAATCTGCTGTGGCGGTCCATACGAACGGCCGCTTGTGCTGGTTGTACTGCTCGACAGAGCGTTCGATGCAGGTAATCAGTTGGCGCACGTTCCTGATTGATCCGCGCCGGATAGCCTGCTGCGTAATCAGGCCAAACCAATGCTCCACCTGATTAAGCCAGTTCGAATAGGTCGGCGTGAAATGCATATGATACCGCGGATGCTTCGCCAGCCACGCCTTGACCTTCAGATGCTTGTGCGCGGCATAGTTGTCGACGATAAGATACACATCGAGGTCTGCCGGCACAGCCTGGGCGATGTGATTGAGAAAGGCCAGAAACTCGTGGTGCCGATGGAGTGGCCGGCATTGGGTAATGATTTCATTCATTGCCGCATCGAGCGCGGCGAACAGGGTCGCCGTGCCATGCCGGACGTAGTCATGCGTCACCCCTTCGAGATAGCCCAGCCCCATCGGCAATACCGGCTGCATGCGCTGCAGTGCCTGGCACTGGCCAGCGCATTGGTCGGCGGGCTTTAGGTACAGCCCGACAATATCGCGGACCTTCTCCACGAAGTACGGATCGGTAGACAGCTTGAAGTTCTTGGAACGATGGGGCTGTACACCGAACAGCGACAGATACCGGGCCACCGAACTCTTCGAAATTCCCGTTTGTTTCGCAGCAGAACGCACGCTCCAGTGCGTTGCCCCGTCCGACTTCTCATGCAGTACCTTGGCCAGCAGCTCCGCCACGGTCTCATCGTCATGCATGCGCGGCCACCCGGACGAGCTTCATCATGCAGAACCGGCAAGTCCCTGCGCGACAAACCGCTTCTTCCGGGGTGTAATCGCCGGTGGCGTTACTTCGCATTGCATCGCAATTTTCTGGCTTGTATGCCCATAAACGGCCATCAGGGCAATCTTTGACCGACGGACCAGAGAATGAGGCAACGAATGCGAGCGGCTAATTGTTCACGCTCGAGTTCCGGCACCACAACCTCGATTCCCTTGCGCCCCACGATCGCCTCCTGTTCCTGCTCGTCAGGATTCGATCATAGAACAAGAAAAATTTATGCAAAGTTATTTCTGGGACGGAACACTGGACGGCTGGTGGCAAATGTTAAGCTGGCTTTCGAATGACCGAACCTCATGAAGAAACGGACGATTGTTCACGAGTCGCGAACGGCTACATGTGGCCGAAGAGTGCTGCCTTGTGCAATGGGCATGCACAGCTTCAAACCTCGCCAGGCTGCGATCAGGTGCACGCGACCCGGGGTTCCCGGTGATCATTCTGACAGCGAACGCTCACGGTTTGAGTTCAACAGCCTTGCATCGTGCTACCACGGTGCGAAACATGTCCCCCCGGCTCTGTAAGCGGTTCAGTCGGGATTCTGAATAATTGGGACGAAGTTCGCAGCGTCCGGGGTTTGGGGCGAGAGGCCACCGATTGCATCTCGCGCCAGTGTCACCATCGTGGCCAATTGGGAACGATCGTGTCCAACATTGACAACCTTATGCGCAACGATCATGTGGTTGTTAAGATATACAGCAGTAGCAACAGGATCCGGCGATGCAACTGTAGCCTGATAAACCAACAAAAAAGGGGATTATCTGTAACAGCTGGACCAGAGGAGAGTGCCGCCGATCTGCAGCTTGCAGAAGCGCCTGTTTCCACGTTGTCGCCCGCCTATCCGTACCCGGCGGTCCGCTTTAAACTGTTGCACCCACCTGAGCACAGTTAGAGTTTTTTGCATTTTTAGGGAAGCTCAGGAGCTCTCGCCATTGCATATGCCGTCGTGAACTTCCTACGACCCGAGATTGGACACCGATTTGTCTGTCGGGACAGGTAAGGGGGCAGCAACGCAGCCGGTTCGGCGAAAATAAAACGCTTGACAACTCGGTTCGATCAAATTATTTTTACAAAAAACACAAATCCCTGCGTGCGTCGTCGGGGAACTCAGAGAGAATCGAGGGAAAATAATGAGAATTTCAAAAATTTGGGTATTAAGCCTCTTCTATACAGAAAGGGTCGAACGCATTGACCTTGCGTATTCTGGTGTGGCAGATTGCTGCCAGTCTTCGTAAATATCTTGTAAGCCGATCCGTCATTACATAAATTTGGCGCAATAATTTTGCGCTTTTAGTGGCGTATTCGGACGTTTGATATGCGAAAGAATCTTGTGCACAACTCTGGATGACTGCGAGAGGGCGTGGGCTATGGCAACAGCAACTAGTCGTTTATTGTTTCGAGTATAGTTTTGTTGTTGCCCATTTTTCACGAGCACGATGTGGTAATACATCCGCCGTTCTCGCGAGATAGGCAATTTATATCTATTTGCCGAATATCCTAAAGATCATTTTGAAAATGTCGTCTGATGCAGTGGCATTTATGATGCGTCGCATGTTGGCATGATCTGTCAGGAATTGATTGGCGCGAGAGGTAATCATAAAGCAGTGTATCGAGATTTCCTATGGATTTCGCGATCCTCATTCTTGTCGGAAGTTTGATCAGGCATCTATATACGGTGAAGACAGGCACGTCATCTTTTGGGCCTTTGTGCGATTTGGGAATCGAAAAATGATTTTAATATGCCGAATTTTAAGGTCTTCAAGGCTTGTGGCCGGCGCCGGCGCCGTTGCGGCTGCGCTTGGAATTATACTGCCAATCGCCGCTATCTTCGTTGAAAATAAAAGGTGTGCTGGAATCAACGGGCGATCGAAAATCATTCGCATTCAGAATGTTGGAATGAATGTTCTCTTCATGCTCGTTTTTATATTTGGATGCGCCAATGCATCGTTCGCCGATACCCAGGGAAAAAAAGAGGGCGGCGTGCATGAAATATTGTTGGGTTATCCCGCCTATCAGAATGTTGTGCATTTTAGGATAAGTGATGCCTATCAACCAGAGATTCACGAGACATTTTTCAGAATTTTTGTCGATTATCCGTCGATGAAGCCGACGTCAGGGCCAAGGAAGTTCAAGCTGAATGATAATACTTTAGAGATCTTGGTGCAAGCATACCCAAAATACGGAACCAATGCAGATAAAATATTATCCGGGGGTTTTGGTGCGAGCGAGATTGCTCCGAGTGATGGTTATCGTGTATTCACTAAGCCGGGTGGGAAAATTAATCAGACAAAAATATATGGTTACAAGAATGGAGTTGATAATGTAATCGTATTGGATCCTGGTTCATGGAGTGTTCGCTACGCGATGACAAGAGGGGTTTCGAATCTTTATCAATTTAATTGTCATTTTAATAAAAATATTGGTGCATCATTTAGAAATATTGATGATTCGGTATTCATGCTTTTATCGACCATGATTGTCAAGTAACGCTCCGTTGATCCAACCTTGATCACCTCGAGCGACTGAGAAAAAGCAACTTAGACCTTAGAAAACAGGTGAATCTATGTCTACGCCGCTAATCGCTTTAACCCCAGGTCAAGTCTCAACATTGCAGGGATATATTGACAGTGGAGACTATTCAGATGGATATGGCTTTGTACAGAGCATTCTGGATGGTGCAAATCTAGATGGCGATAGCACGATGCAGGCTGCATCGAATTGGTTCGGGATTGCACAGGAAGTAAATGGAAACACTGGCTTTTGGGGGGCTTTTGTAAGAGGTGCAGCCGAAGAGGCCGCCAGCAATGCAGGATACAACTTCGACGATGCGACGTTCCAGTCAGTTTCGAACGATTTGGCACAGCAGGTATTGAGCAATATTGCCAACCAGGGATACATCAGTGATGTCAGCTCGTACGTCTCTGCCGACGTATCGACGTTTGTTTCAGATACTGGTATGCCGGAGTCGGCCTGGCCTGGGGCACTTGGTGACCTCCTTGTGTTCGGCCACACCTACGCCTCAATTACAGATCCCGCGGGGGATCCGATGCAGTCTTATGACAATTTCATTGGTGCTACGGATGCTGCTCTAGCCGGGCTAAAACGAGCTCTTGGTCTACCGACTCCCTCCGATTTTTTGCCGGCGCTGTTCGGACCTAATGGCATGTTTTCGAATATGGGTTTCAACGGAGTTCCTTTTCCCACAGGTGGCCCGTTAACCGGTGGCCCATACATGCCCGGCATTACAGGCGAATTTAACAAAAGCATGGCAGATCCTTTGGTCCTGGATCTATCTGGAACAGGCGTGCAGCTGATTCCATTGGCGCAGTCAAACGCCTATTTTGATCTTTATGATACCGGTTTTGCCGTACATACAGGATGGGTCGGACCAGAAACCGGCATTTTGATCGAAAACAACGGTAACGGACCTATTGACAATATTACGGACCTGTTCGGAAGCTCAAGCACGGATGGATTTACGGCACTTGAAGCACTTGACGTAAATCACGACGGCGTCATTAATGCACAGGATCCAGAATTCGCCAACCTTGAGGTCTGGACTGATACGAACGGCAATGGCGTTGTCGATCCAGGTGAATTACATACCTTGACCCAACTTGGCATCATCTCCATCAACCTGACAACTACAAACGTAAGTCAAAACAGCGGTGGAAATGTAATCGAAGAGGTCGCCACATATACGCGCTCCGATGGGACCACGGGCGAAATTGCCGAAGCCTATTTTGACAACAGCCCGGTCGATTCGCAGTTTGAAGGGAGCTATCAGCTTAACCCTGCGGTATTGACTCTTCCGAATCTTCGGGGGTACGGGACAGTTCCAGATCTGTATATTGCGATGAGCCTCGATCCTACGCTTCTGCAAATGGTGCAGACGCTTTCAGATGAAGGTTTGGCTGATGCTTCAAGTTTCACGTCGGAGACAAGAGAGATCCTGTATCAATGGGCTGGGGTGGAAGGAGTTGCGCCGGATAGCCGTGGTCAATATATCGACGCGCAGGAGTTAGGCGTACTTGAAAAATTCGCGGGTGAAAGCTTCGTATCGACGTTCGGCGATAATTCAAATCCATCAAATTCCCATCAAGGCGGAGTTCTGCAAACTGCGTTTAATCAATTGTTGGCGGCAGTCGAAGTCCGATTGCTAGCGCAGGGTCCGCTGGCGTCTTTCCTCCCAGGAGTCGCGTTTGATTACGACACGGACACCTTAGTTGGCAGCGGGGACCTATCGGCACTCGTGAATCAGCTGGCGAACGCAGCTCCGTCGACGACGACCGGTGTCGAACATTATTGGGGAAATGTCGCTCCGATCTTGGGTTTGTTAAGCAGTAGTTTGGGGCTTACATCGAGCTCATACGAGGGTGCACTTCAGACCGTATTCAATAACCTCAATCTTCCGTTTAGCGCCAACGAAGCGGCACAGGGTAATGTCCTCTTGGGGGACGGAAGCACGAGCCAACTTGTTTCGTCTAGTTCGGGGCCGCATTATTTCGATGGCGGGGCCAGCGTTAGGTATGAACAGAGCGATGGCGGAGGCGACGTATTGATCTTCAACGCGGGTTATGGGCATCTGGAGATCAACGAGGTCGATTTTGGGAGCAACCCGGACAACGTACTGGAACTGGGTACGGGGATCAGCGAGTCGTCGGTGACGGTGAAGGGGGCAGGCAGCGGCGCGCTGGTGCTCACCGACGGCGTGAGCGGCGACCAGGTCACGCTGGATGATGAACTGGATAGCAGCTACTACGGCGTGCAGCAGGTGCAGTTTGCCGACGGCACGGTGTGGACGGAGCAGCAGCTGGTTCAGATGGAGACGACGGGGACCAGCGGCAACGACACCCTGTATGGCACCCCGGGTGCGAACCTGTTTGACGGCAAGGGTGGCAACGACCTTGAGGTCGGTGGCGGCGGGGGCGAT
>NZ_JBWQQI010000021.1:0-138815 GCF_056619545.1 Paraburkholderia sp. SSBN10T | reverse complement strand
CGTCCGCGCCGCCGCAAGCCTTGCCACTGCTGGCTCTCCCGCTCCCCGCGCCCCGCTTTCCGGAGCGCGAAAGAACGGGATTCTAGCGAGACAGACTTCGCCTTGCAAGCCCTATCGCGAATTTATTTCAAGGCGCTTTTTGAACCGGTCGTGTGTCGTCAACGGAGGCTGCTTCGACTTCCGGCTTCAAGGTTCGGGCTGCCGAGGAACCGATCGTCCAATCATGCAAAACGGTGTAGGCAACAGCCAGCAACGTCGGTCCAATAAATACGCCAAGGAAGCCGAACGCAAACGCTCCGCCGAGAATGCCCAGCATCACCAGAATCAACGGCATATCGCTGCTCTTGCCGATCAGGATCGGCTTGATCACGTTGTCCGACATACCCACCGCGACCACGCCCCAGATCACGAGGAAGATCGCCCAGCCGGTCGCGCCACCGTGGTAAAGCCAGATTGCAGCGGGCAACCAGACAATCACCGGACCACCCGGCATCACGGAAAGGAAAAAGGTCGCCAAGCCAAGCAATGCAGGCGCCGGCACGCCGGCAATCCAGCAACCGAAGCCAGCCAGCACCCCCTGCACCAGCGCCGTGCCGAGAATGCCGTAGACGACACCGCGCACGGTATTGCCCGCCAGCGCCAACAGATAATCGGCGCGTTCGCCGGCGATGCGGCGCATCCCAGCGTTCAACCATGCCGCGGCACCCTCGCCCCCTGTATAGAAGAAGAACGCCAGCACAATACTGAGTGCGAGCAGCCCCAATCCATGCGTCACCGCAATGGCGGCAGCCAGAATCCACTTGCCGGCCGGCGCCGCCAAGGTTCGCAACTGCGCGATCAATTCCGAGTTGCCGCTCGTCAGATGCGCCCAGAAGGCCTCAATATTCGGACCCACCAGCGGTATCCGCCCAACCCAGTCCGGCAAATCCGGCAACCCATTTTCAAACAGCTTTTGCACCAGCGCGACCATCTCATGCGCATGCGCGCCGAAAGCGAACCCCGCGTAGACGAACGGCCCAAGAACCACGATCAGGATAATGAAGACGATCAGTAACGCCGCCAGCTTGCGTCGGCCGCCGACCAGCGCGGTCAGCTTACGATACAGCCCCCACGAGCTATAGCTGAGAATGGCGCCCCACAGCAACGCCGTCGTGAATGGCGCCAGCACCAGTAACGAGCCGCCCACCAGCACGATCAATGCAAACACGGCGGCAAGCCGCTCGATCAGTTGGTCCGATTTCACTATGCATCCCCTCGATTGTTTCAGACCGCAACTACTCCCGCGCCCACGCTCATTGGCGCAACGCTCAAGGTCGCCCGTCCGGAAGTCAGTCGCGCAGCAGCCCCTACCTTGGGTCAATCAAGCGGTCCACGTCAACCCGCCGATCGGCATATAGCGCACCGCCAAGGCTCCCTCGACCATGCCGGCGCCCCGCCCCGGACAGCCTGAGTCATCCAGCATCACGCGCAATTCATGGGGTGGCACAGAAAAGACTAGAATATACGGTTCTGTGCACCCCATTCCTGGATTTATGCGCTCGCGAATCGCCAAACGTCTCCCCCCCGACGCCGACAAGCTTGTCGGTCTCTCGCTCGCGCTATTCGCGTCGGGCAGCCGCACCGAAGACCGCTTCTGGGAAGCGAAGCTCGATGCGCTGCTGGCCAAGATCGTCCGCAACGCCAACCAGACAACCCTGGATGCGGCGCTGGACCATCTTCAGCAGAATCATCCGGATGCCTACGGTGCGCTCGCCGATATGGCGGAAACGCATAGCGAATCGTTCATCGTCGAGCACGACGGTGTGCCGCACGAGGCGTTGCTGATCGCCGCGCCCGTGCTGGCCTGGACCCGCTACGCGATCCCCTCCGGCCCGCTGAAGGGCGACGCCGCGGACGCCTTGCGCGCCCATCTGCAGGCACACGTCCTCGCCGCCGGCACCCGTGTGGCGATGGCGCCGTTCCTGTATAGCATCGACCAGTTGCCGCGCCATCACGTCGAAACCTGGCGCATCGCCCAGCAGCTTGCGCAGGCTGCGCTCGGCGGCGGCGCCGCGAAAATCAACTTCGGCGAACTCCCCGAAACCTCGCCGATTCTGGCCGACCCGCGCTTCCTGCTGGCGGTGGTCGCCGCCCCTCTCGGCGCGCCGGTGTTCCGCTGGCAGGAAGAGGAGCACGGCAACCGCATCGAGCGCGGCCAATGCCTCGAGCAGTGGGCCACCCAGGGCGGCGCCAATCTGACGTTGGCCTTGCCCGGCTGCGAATTCGAGTGCCTGCTGCCGGACGCTTACTACTCGGCCTGCCGGGACGCCGACGAACGCGTGCGCCCGCATACTGTGCGCACCGCCGTACGCTACCTGTTCGACACCATCAGCGCTGCGCCGGGCGACCTGCGTGCAGTCGTCGCAGGCTTCGGCGAGCGCCGTATCGACGAATATCGCGTCGGCTTCACGCGCCGCGGCAGCAACGATGTGATCTATGGCGTCGTCTGGCCCCTGTATGGCAGGGAGAGCGGCGAATCGGGCATTGACGAAGAACCGCAAGAGACCAGCGCCGTCAACGGTCCGCTCGAAGAAATCGTCGCACTGCTGAAGGAAACCGGTGTGACCGATATCCGGCGCCATGCGGGCCGCTTCGAACCAGAATATTGCGATGATTGCGGTGTGCCGCTGTACGCCGACCCGCTCGGCGAAATCGTCCATGCGGAAATGCCCGAAGACGCCGAACCCGCACAGCCGCACTTCCACTAACACGCCCTGCGACAGTCTTGCCGGTCTTGGCCCGGCTCCCCAAAAGCAGCGCCAAGCGGCAAGACCACCCGCCAGATCCGAACGGCCCAATCGGCTCACGCTGCCTGGGCCGTTTGTATTTTCGCGCGGCCGGGCTCCGGGCAGCGCAGCATGTCACTTGTCTTATGCCTTCTGGCCAGGCCGTCAAGACACGAGGAATTTGTCATGATGACGCCGATGGCGCATCGCAATCAAACCGGCTTCATCTGCCGCTCGTTAGCATCGCGTCGTCATCAAGACCGATTCATCTGGAGGCATGGCATGCGATTCTCGGTACTCAACTCGGACGCGGAGCGACGCGACGGACTCAAGGCACTGTTGCGGCAAATCGACCGCCAGGCGCGTTTCAATGAAGCACAGGACTGGCGCCAGGTGGACCGCGCGCTACGCCGGCAGGCGCCGGATCTGCTGGTGATCGATTGGCAGGACTGGATGTCCTCAGCCGCCATCAGCCGGTTGCTGGCCGAACACCCCGGCCTGCGGGTCGCCGTGCTCACCGGCGACACCTCGCCCGAACACGTGTGCGATCTGCTCGACAAAGGGGTACTCGGCGTAGTCCTGCGGGACACGGACCCACGCCTGATCGTGCGGGCGCTTGAAATCGTGCTGCTTGGCGGCCACTACGTTCCAGCAGGTGCGCTGGCGCTCCCGCCACCACCACCGCCCGAGCCGGCCCCTCGCCAACCGGAGGTCGTCGTCAAGCCGCCGCCCAGGCGAGCCCGGCTCGCGAGCGGCCTGTCGCCGCGCCAGGAGCAGATCATGCGCTGCGTGCACATGGGCAGCACGAACAAGATGATTGCCCGCACCCTCGGCATCAGCGAAGGTACCGTCAAGATCCACCTGGCCAGCATCTTCCAGCAGCTCGGCGCCCCCAACCGCGCCGCGGCCGTAGCGCTCTACAACGGCTGGCTGTCGGCCCAGCTCGAAGTGCTGCGCACCGATCAGAGCAGCCCGCCGCGGCCGGTCATGGGTCAGCAGGGGGCTGTCCCGCTGCGCCGCCGCAACCAGCCGCCTCTCACCTACCCGTTGCCGGCCAACGACACCACGGCCGACCAGCTTATGGCGGCTGAAGCCACGGTTCCATTCGGCGAGCCGGCTCCGGACGAATCCACCGAGCCGGAGTGAGCCGGCTGCAAGCCGACGCTTGCCGGCCCGCTACCGCGATCTCCGGTGGCCGCCGACAGGAAATCCGCTCCCTTGGTCGCCGCTGGCATGGAATCCGCTCACACCTTTTTCCATCCAACGAGTAATATGAGATTTATGGGTTTCCTCTACACACCGCTTCCGCTATGGGTCGCTGTCGGTGGCTGGATCGCCACCGCGCTGCTGCTCGCGCTCGCGCTGTGGAAAAATCCTTTCAAACGACTGCAAGACGCGACTCTTCAACACGTCTGGCTCGCAATCATCGTTGCCGTCTCGGTGCTCTGGGCCAGCAACGCATGGCTCGACGACGGCACGGTGATGCATTTGCTCGGCGCAACCCTGGTCGTCACGTTGTTCGACTGGGCCCTCGCACTCGTCGCCATGGCTGCGGTCACCGGGCTTGCCGCGGTTGTCTTCGATGCTCCATGGCAGGGCATCGCGCTTACCTTCATCATCTACGGTGCATTGCCGGTCGGCATCTCCGCGTTGCTGCAGCGGGCCTGCATCGCGTGGTTGCCGCGCAACCTGTTCATGTTCATCTTCGGCCAGGGCTTCGTGTCCCCCGCCATCGCGGTCGCGCTCACCGCCGGGGTTGCGGTAGGCGCCCACGTCGCTATCTCCGGCGGCTCGATGACCGTCGTGCCCGTCGGTTATGCGTTCAGTGTGTTTCTGCTGGCAACCGGCGAAGCATGGTTCACCGGTATGTCCACGGCGCTGATCGCCGTCTACCGGCCTGCATGGGTAACGACGTACGACGTGCGTCGCTACCGGCTAGGCGGCCCACGCATCTGAAGCGGCCGGCGAGACGGTGCGGCAATCAGTCCGCATCGCACACACCTGATTCGAGACGGCGTACCACGGCAGAGCAAAATATTTGTGTCAGGATTGAACTCCTTCCGGTCGTCACGCATCTTACGTGCCTGATGTCTCAATAGCGCCTACCGAACTAGATGGATTGCACCAACGTACCGCGCCGATTGCTGCGGGTGGTCGGCCGGTTAGCAGCATGTGCAGCGAGTGTCTCGCTCATGTGCACTGCTCCCGCATTCGCCGATCAGCTCGAACAGCACAACGAACTCGTCGATAAATTCGTCAATGACATGCACGCCGACCCGCTTGTGGCGGACTGCGCAGCGCATGGCAATTTTGTCGCCAGCACCTCCACCGCTTTCGACCACGTCGAATTCCCACCCAGCTCCTTCGATAGCGCGCACTCTTCGGTCACGCCGTGGAACGACTCGTTCGACGAAGGCAAGCAGCGCGTCAAGGTCGACAACATCGTCACCGTGGAAGGGCTCGGCGTACGCCAGGACGGCGGCGAACCCGCCGACCTGAAATTCCGCTGCGGCTACGTGGGCAGCCAGATGCTCGCGTTCAGCTGGAACGATCCTGTGCCGCCGGCCAAACCACGCGCCACGCCGTCAGGCAAACACAAGGGCGTCAAGGGCAAGCACTCGACCGGCAACAAATCGTCTACCCAGAAGGCGTCCGGCAAGAGCTCGAAGAAGGCCACGTCGAGCAAGTCGTCATCCAGCAAATCGAGCAGCAAGAAAACGTCGGCGAAGAAGACGCAGTGACGCCATGACGCATCAGTGCGCGTGGACGCCGCTCCGCTGCCGGGCATCCACGCTCATACAAAAGCAAAGCGGGGCATGTGCTCAACGCACATGACCCGCTTTTATCGCTACGAAAAGCCGCTACAGCGAAGTGAATCCCTCGAGAGCGACCCGAGGCCGCCGCATCGGCGTTAGCCGCGTCAGGCGAACGTCTCTACATGCCGCAGGATCGCCTGCAGCATCGCGGCGCCCAGCGACGCACTGCGCTCGCCATTCCAGCCGACCCGCTCATCCGGCAGATTCGCGTTGTCCTTGAACGGCATTTCCAGCGTCAGGGACAGGCAGCCGAATTGATTGCCGATGTACTTCGACGCAAGTTTCAGCGCATCTTCGCGATACTTGCTCGCCGCGTAGCCGTACTTGTCCTGGAAGTCCGGACTCGCATGCTTGAACGCCTCGATAAAAGCCTTCTGCTCCTCGCCCTGGCGTTCCGTGAAACCCGGCAGCATTTCCGAGCCCGCCACGAACACATACGGCAGCGCCTCGTCGCCGTGAATGTCGAAGAACAGATCGCAGCCGGTTGCATGGATGGCGTCGCGTACCACCAGCACTTCGGGGCTGCGCGCCGCATCGGGCTCCATCCACTCGCGATTCAGATTCGCGCCGGCCGCATTGGTCCGCAGGTTGCCGTGCACGCCGCCATCGGGATTCATGTTCGGCACGATGTAGAACACCGCGTGGTCGTACAGCTTGCGCGCGACCGGGTCTCCCGCCCAATCGCCCCAACCGGCCAGGCGCTTCACCAGGCCTTCGACGAACCATTCCGCCATCGTCTCGCCCGGATGCTGGCGCGCGATGATCCAGATCTTCTTTTTCGGCGTATCGCCAGTTTGGTCGGCTTGCGGCGTGCCGAGCGTCAGCAAGGACATCGGCCGGCCTTCGACGGTGAGGCCGAGTTCGGTCAGCGACGCTTGCGGCATTTGCTGCACGGCGCCCAGAAACTCCGAGTGGCGCTCTTCGCCATACGGCTCGAAGTACGCGTAGTAGATGCGGTCGAACTCGGGCGTGTGGTCGATCGTCAGCACCCGGCCGTCGTATGAGGTGGGCACGCGGAACCAGTTCACGCGGTCGTAACTCGCGGCCGCCTGATAGTCGCGCCAGCCTTCCGCGAACGCGCAGTCGGCGGCGTTCTCGAAGGTCATCACGCAACGCTCGCCCTGCGCGCCGGACAGGCGGAAGTAGAACCACTGTGCAAAGTCGGCGTGGCTGTCGGGCCGCACGCGCAGACGGATATTGCCGGCCTGCTCGCAGGACAGGACTTCGATCGCGCCTGCGTCGAAGTTGCTCGTAATAGATAGTGTCATGATGTTTTTCCCGGCTTGGACGCCCATTGCAGTCGGTACGGTACGCTCCCGCTCGCCCGCTTGCCCGGCGCTCATCTGGCGCTCACTGGCCACTCACTCGGCGATCCGCCGGCGGAATACGTAAGTCGAATCGTTCGATGCCTCGGCGTCGAACGCGTAACCCTCCGCGTCGAAGCCCTTCAACTGCTCCGGCGCCTCGAGGCGGTTCTCGACCGCATAGCGCGCCATCAGCCCACGGGCGCGCTTCGCGTGGAAGCTGATGATCTTGTAGCGCCCGCCCTTCCAGTCTTCGAACACCGGCGTGATCACCGGTGCGTCGAGCAGCTTCGGCTTGACCGACTTGAAGTACTCACCCGACGCGCAGTTGACCAGCACCCGCGCCGCCTTCAGGTTCTTCTTCAATTGCGCATTGAGCGCCTGTGTGATGCGCTCGCCCCAGAACGCGTACAGGTCCTTGCCGCGGGCGTTGGCAAAGCGCGTCCCCATCTCCAGCCGGTAAGGCTGCAGCAGATCGAGCGGACGCAGCAGCCCATACAACCCCGACAGCACGCGCACATGCTTTTGCGCGAAGTCGAGATCCGCGGACGACAGGGTCTTCGCATCGAGTCCTTCGTACACGTCGCCGTTGAACGCGAGTACTGCCTGCTTCGCGTTGCGGGTATCGAAGCTGGGCGACCACTCGGCGTAACGCTGGAAGTTGAGCTGGGCGAGCGGATCGGAAATGCTCATCAGTGTGCCGATCTGCTGCGGCGACAGACGGCGCAATCCGCCGATCAATTCAGCGGCATCGTCGACAAAATCGGGGATCGTATGTTTTTTGACGTGCGCAGGGGTTTCGTAGTCGAGCGATTTCGCCGGCGACAGAACGATTATCATAGAGGCTTGCAGGCACGCCGTGCCTGGCGTTAATGACGAAAGCCAGATTGTAACGAATGCCCGCCTCCCCTGCCGCACCCGCACTGCGCGTAGTCCTCGATTCGAACGTATGGATCGACATCCTCGTATTCGACGATCCGCACACGCGTCCCATCCGCGCCGCCCTCGAGAGCGGCGCGCTCGCAGCGTTGATCGACGCCCGCTGTCTCGCGGAACTCACCTACGTGCTCGACTATCCGCAGTTCGCCAAGCGCGAGGTCGACAAGGCGGCGGCACTTGCAACGGTGGCGCGCCTCGCACAACGAGTCGAGCAGCCCGCGTCCGCTCCAGCCACAGAAACGGCTACACAAGCGGCCACACCCGCTGAAAACGCCCGCCCGTTACCCAAGTGCAAGGACCGCGACGACCAGAAGTTCCTCGAACTGGCGCACGCCGCGCAAGCCGACTGGCTGGTGTCGAAGGACCGTGCGGTGCTGAAGCTGGCGCGCCGCGTCGCCCGCGACTTCGGTTTCCGGATCGCCCAGCCCGGCCCGTTCGTCGCCGCCTGCGCGCTGCTGGCCGACGAGACCGCGCCGGCCTGACGCACGCGCTGCGCGCCAATTCCCTACAATCGAGCTTCACCCTGTCTTCGAGACCACCGTACAAGCACCGATAGCGCCATGAATGCACCGCACGACACGCCGATGATCCCGCCGTTTCCATCCCGCCTGCCGAACGTGGGCACCACCATTTTCACCGTGATGAGCGCGCTCGCCGCGGAAAAAGGGGCCGTGAACCTGGGCCAGGGCTTCCCGGACTTCGGTTGCGATCCGCGTATCGTCGATGCGGTGGCGAACGCCATGCGCGACGGCCACAACCAATACCCGCCGATGGCGGGCGCGGCGCCCCTGCGCCAAGCCATCTCGGACAAGATTGCCAGCCTGTACGGCCGCCGCTATGACGCGAACAGCGAGATCACCGTGACGGCGGGGGCCACGCAGGCGCTCCTGACCGCAATTCTGTGCACGGTGCACCCGGGTGACGAAGTGATCGTGGTCGAGCCGACCTACGACAGCTATGTGCCCTCAATCGAGCTGGCGGGCGGCAAGCCGGTGTTCGTCACGCTGGATGCGCCTGATTACAAAATCCCGTTCGACAAGCTCGCCGCCGCCATCACACCGAAAACGCGCCTGCTGCTGATCAACACGCCGCACAATCCGACCGGCACGGTCTGGCGCGCCGAGGACATGCGCAAGCTCGAAGCAATCGTCCGCGATACCAACGTGCTGATTCTGTCGGATGAGGTCTACGAGCACATGGTGTACGACGGTGCGCCGCACGAAAGCGTCGCGCGCTATCCGGAGCTCGCGCAGCGCAGCTTCGTGGTGTCGAGCTTCGGCAAGACCTATCACGTGACCGGCTGGAAGGTGGGCTACGTGGCCGCGCCCGCCGCGCTGACCGCCGAATTCCGCAAGGTCCATCAGTTCAACGTGTTCACGGTGAATACGCCGATGCAGGTCGGCCTCGCCGACTACATGCGCGACCCGGCGCCGTATCTGGAGCTGCCCGCCTTCTATCAGAAGAAACGCGATTTCTTCCGCGCCGGTCTCGCCAACACGCGTTTCAAGCTGCTGCCGTGCACCGGCACTTACTTCCAGTGTGTCGACTATTCAGCGATCAGCGACCTGCCCGAAGCAGAGTTCGCACAATGGCTGACCGGCGAAATCGGCGTTGCGGCGATTCCGGTGTCGGCGTTCTATCACGAGTCGCATGAATCGGGCGTGGTGCGCTTCTGCTTCGCGAAGCAGGAACAGACACTCGCCACCGCGCTCGACCGGCTGGCGCGCCTCTAGGATGACGCCCGCGATGCCGCGAACGAACCTGCGTTCCGCGCCATCGCAAGCGGCAGCGGTGCGCGCCTGCGCGACGCGGACAGAGGCAAGCGGTGCAAGCCGCGCGCGCATCCCGGACGAGCCGGGCAGTTCGCGCGGCGGCGCTCGCTCACGGCTTCGCGCTCGCCGCGATATAAGCCTTGCGATCCGCCGTCACGCGCTGCGCCGCGGGCCGCTCGCCCACCGCCTGCACATAACGTTTCCAGTCCACCCCGGCCTCGAGCAGAAAATCGCGGCCGTAGATGATCTGCGTCGTCATGCCGACCAGCGGCAAGCTCACGAACGCCGCGATATCGGCCACACCGAACCTTGCCCCGCGCAGAAACGGATCAAACTTCGCGAGCCGCTTGAAGCCGGCAATATGGCGCGTCAGCAGCTTTTCCACCCGTCCTTTGGTCGCGTCGGTCACCGTGCCGCCGAAGAAGGCCTCCTTGTAGAGATCGCGCGCGACCAGTTCCAGGTGCAGGTCGACGAACGTGATCAACTCGCGCTCTTTGGCGGCTTCCCACGGGTCCGCGGCGAAAATCCCCTTCTCCGGAAAGCGCGCGTGCAGGTACTCGACGATCGCCTGCGATTCGCACAGGTCGCCCTGCTCGGTCTGAATGAACGGCACCTTGCCGAGCGGCGAGTGCGCGAGCAGCGACTCGTCCTGGCTAGTCATCACGAAGGATTCCTCGAACGGAATGTCATGTTCGAGCAGCACGAATTTGACCTTGTTGTAGTAGTTGGACAGCGCAAAGCCGCACAGTTTGAGCATCGGGTGTCTCCGTCTGACAGGTGGTCGGAACCGCTCACTACAATCGAACCAGCGGCCTTTGCATCCATCATCCAGTAAATTGCACGATCGTGCTATTCTAAAATAACCATGGAGTCGAGCAACCCAATGACCTCTCGCAATTACAGCATCGAGACTATCGGCATTGTCGGAACCGGTGCAATGGGGCGCGGCATCGCGCAGATCGCCGCGCTGGCCGGCCTGACGGTCCGTTTGTACGACACCAATCCGGCCGCTGTCGGCGCGGCGCGTGACTACCTCGCCGAGATCTTCGCCAAGCTGACCGCCAAAGGCAAGCTCGACCAGGCCCATTCGCTCGCGGCGCTCGCCAACGTCACCGGCGCACAAGCCGTCGGCGATCTCGCGGACTGCGATCTGGTGATCGAGGCCATCGTCGAAAAGCTCGACGTCAAGCGTACCCTCTTTCGCGAACTCGAAAGCGTCGTCAGCGACCGCTGCCTGCTGGCGTCGAATACCTCGTCGCTGTCGATCACGGCGATTGCGGCGGGCTGCGCTGATCCATCGCGCGTGGTCGGCTATCACTTCTTCAACCCCGTACCGCTGATGAAAGTCGTCGAAGTGATCGACGGCCTGCGCGGCGACCCCGCCGCCGGCGATGCGCTCATGGCGCTGGCGCGCAGCATGGGTCATACGCCGGTGCGGGCGAAGGACATGCCGGGCTTCATCGTCAATCACGCAGGCCGCGGCATGAATACCGAGGGCTTGCGCGTGGCGGGGGAAGGTGTCGCGAGCTTTGTCGAGATCGACCGCATCATGCGCGAACAGGCGGGCTTTCGCCTGGGACCGTTCGAACTGCTCGATCTGACCGCGCTCGACGTGTCGCATCCGGTGATGGAGTCGATCTATCACCAGTTCTACGAAGAGCCGCGCTTCACACCGTCGCCGATCACCGGCACGCGGCTCGCGGGTGGCCTGATCGGCCGCAAGACCGGCGAAGGTTTTTATCGCTACGACGACGGCAAGCAGCACATCCCTGAAGAAGCGCCCGCGCCGACGGCGTTGCCCGGGCGCGTGTGGGTCAGCAAGCGCTACCCCGCGGCGCGTGAGGCGTTGCTGCAACTGATCGCCAAGGCCGGTGTTGCACTCGATGAAGGCGCTGCACCGGCGGCGGAGTCGCTCATCCTCGTCACGCCGTTCGGTCACGATGCGACCACGGCTGCCGTCGACGAAGGGCTCGATGCACGCCGCGTCGTCGCCGTGGATGCGCTGTTCCCGCTCTCCGCCGCGCAACGCCGCACCTTGATGACCACGCCGGCCACGACCCGCAGCGCACGCGACACCGCGCACGCGTTGCTTGCCGCAGACGGCACGCGCGTGACCGTGATCCGCGATTCGACCGGCTTCGTGGCGCAGCGCGTGGTGGCGACGATCGTCAACATCGGCTGCGAGATCGCGCAAAAGCAGATTGCCACGCCCGCCGACATCGACCTCGCGGTCACGCTCGGTCTCGGCTATCCGCGCGGCCCGCTCGCGCTCGGCGATGCACTCGGCGCGCACACCATTCTCACGATTCTGCGCAACATGTTCAGCGTGCTGGGCGACCCACGCTACCGTCCGTCGCCGTGGCTCGCGCGGCGCGCGCAACTGGGCCTGTCGCTGACCCAGGGCGACGCCGCCGATGCCCAGCCGGAGAGCCAGTCATGAGCGCCGAACTGCTCACCTCGCGCCCGGCTGAAAGCGAGTCGACGCTGGTCCTGACGCTATCGAACCCCGGTGCCCGCAACGCCCTGCATCCCGACATGTACGCAGCGGGCATCGAGGCGCTCGACAGCGCCGAGCGCGATCCGTCGGTACGCGCCATTGTGCTGACGGGTGCGGACCAGTTCTTCTGCGCCGGCGGCAACCTGAACCGGCTGCTGGAAAACCGCGCGAAAGACCCTTCCGTGCAAGCACAAAGCATTGACCTGCTGGGCGAATGGATCGCGGCCCTGCGCGCCTCGTCGAAACCTGTCATCGCCGCCGTGGAAGGCGCCGCGGCCGGCGCCGGCTTTTCGCTGGCGCTGGCGTGCGATCTGCTGGTCGCCGCGGACGATGCCAAGTTCGTGATGTCGTACGCGCGTGTCGGTCTGACGCCGGACGGCGGCGGCTCGTGGTTCCTCGCCCAGGCATTGCCGCGCCAGCTCGCCACTGAAGTCCTGCTCGAAGGCAAACCCATCGGCGCTGCGCGCCTGCACGAACTCGGCGTGGTCAACCGGCTCGCCAAACCCGGTACGGTACGCGAGACCGCAATCGGCTGGGCCGACGATCTCGGCAAGATTTCGCCGAACGCCGCGGCCCGCATCAAGACCTTGATCGGCGCGGCCGGTGCACAGCCGCTCGCCGAGCATCTGGTGACCGAACGCGACAGTTTCGTCGCCTCGCTGCATCACGGCGACGCGCTCGAAGGCATCACCGCGTTCCTCGAAAAGCGCGCCCCCAGGTACAAATGAGCATCCACCAGCGAGTGAGCCAGCGAGGCCGACATGCCTGAATACCAACTGCCCAGGCGGCGCCGCATCTACCTGATGCGCCATGGCGACGTGACGTACTTCGACGCCAGCGGGCGTGCCATCGATCCGGAAACGGTGCCGCTGAACGCCAACGGCCGCGACCAGGCGAGCGCCGCCGGACATGCGTTCGCCGCCCATCAGATCCGTTTCGACCGGGTGATCGTCAGCGGCTTGCCGCGCACCATCGAAACCGCACAGCGCGTGCTGGCCGAAACCCACCAGCATATCGATCTCGAAGTCGAACCTGCTTGGCAGGAAATTCGCGGCGGCAAGCTGAGCGATATCCCGGCAACCGATATTGAAGCGGCGTTCCTCAGCGTATTCGATGGCGTCGTGCCCGAGAGCACGCGCTTTCTTGGCGGCGAAACGATCGGCGAGCTATTCGACCGCGTGCTGCCTGCGCTCGCAGCGCTGCGCGAGGACCCGACGTGGGACACCGTACTGCTGGTCCTGCATGGCGGCGTGAATCGCGCCATCCTGTCGCACGCCATCACGGCGGGCGGGCGCACCTTCTTTGGCCATCTTTCGCAGGCCACCGGCTGCATCAATGCATTGGACGTAGGCGCTGCCCCGCGCGACTGGGTGCTGCGCACGCTCAACTACTCCCCGCCATCGCCGCTGCATCGCGATGTGCGGAACACGACGATGGAAATGCTCTACGCCCAGTTCATTCAATACAAGCGCGGAGCGTAGCGAACACTCAACTGGAGGAGACAATGGGCGAAGCCACGAAGACGGGCGAACCTGAACACAAACCGGATTACTCGGCGTTCGTCGGCACGCGGCCGGTTACGGACCGGCAACGCTTCGACAGCAACGCACTCGGTGCATGGCTGGCGCGGCATGTGGACGGCTTCGCTGGACCGCTCACCGTCGAGCAGTTCGCGGGCGGCCAGTCGAACCCCACCTTCAAGCTGATCACGCCGTCGCGTACCTACGTGATGCGCGCGAAGCCCGGACCCACGGCAAAACTGCTGCCGTCCGCCCACGCGATCGAGCGCGAGTACCGCGTCATGGATGCGCTCGCCGGCACCGACGTGCCGGTCGCACAAATGCTCGCGCTGTGCGAGGACGAGAGCGTAATCGGCCGTGCGTTCTACGTGATGGAGTTCGTCGAGGGCCGCGTGCTGTGGGATCAGTCGCTGCCCGGCATGACGCCCACTGAGCGCGGCGCTATCTACGACGAGATGAATCGCGTGATCGCCGCGCTGCATAGCGTCGATGTGGCCGCACTCGGGCTCGCCGACTACGGCAAACCGGGCAACTACTTCGCGCGGCAGATCGGCCGTTGGAGCAAGCAGTATCTGGCTTCCGAAACCGAGCCGATCGACGCCATGACACGCCTGATCGAATGGCTGCCGCAGCACATGCCGGATGAGACCGGCGCGCGCGTCTCGATCGTCCACGGCGACTACCGGCTCGACAACCTGATCTTCCATCCGCATGAGCCGCGCGTGCTCGCCGTGCTCGACTGGGAGCTGTCGACGCTCGGCGACCCGCTCGCCGACTTCGCATATCACTGCATGGCGTGGCACGTCGATCCGGCGCAGTTCCGCGGCATTGCCGGGCTCGACTGGACCGCGCTCGGCATCCCGGACGAAGCGCAGTACGTGCAACGCTATTGCGCGCGCACCGGTCTCGCGATTCACGGCGACTGGAACTTCTATCTGGCCTACAACATGTTCCGGATCGCTGCGATCCTGCAAGGCATCATGAAACGCGTTGTCGACGGCACGGCGGCGAGCGCACAGGCGCTCGATGCAGGCCGGCGCGCCAGGCCCATGGCGGAACTCGCCTGGCGCTACGCACAGAAGGTGCGCTAACCGAACCCCCGTCATCCGCGAGGTCTCACATGAATTTCGACTACACCCCGAAGGTTCAGGCACTGCGCGAGAAACTGCTCGCCTTCTTCGACGAACACATTTACCCGAACGAACGGGCCTTCGCCGACGAAATCACACGCAACCGCGCGAACGGCAATGCCTGGTTGCCGACTGAACTGATCGAGCACCTGAAGCAGAAAGCGCGCGACGCCGGCCTATGGAATCTGTTCCTGCCCGACTCCGAACGCGGCGCCGGGCTGACGAACCTCGAATACGCGCCGCTGTGCGAGATCATGGGACGCGTGCCGTGGGCGCCTGAAGTGTTCAATTGCAATGCCCCCGACACCGGCAACATGGAGACCATCGAGCGCTACGGCAGCGTGGAGAACAAGCGCGAGTGGCTCGAACCGTTGCTGCAAGGCCAGATCCGTTCTGCATTCCTGATGACCGAGCCGGAAGTAGCCTCGTCCGATGCGACCAACATCCAGACGAGCATCGTGCGCGACGGCGACGACTATGTGATCAACGGCCACAAGTGGTGGTCCTCGGGCGCGGGCGATCCGCGCTGCAAGGTGTATATCGTGATGGGCAAGACGGACCCTGACGCGCCGCGCCACCAGCAGCAATCGATGATCCTCGTTCCCGCCGACGCAACCGGCATCATGGTGCATCGTCCGCTGACCGTGTTCGGTTATGACGACGCGCCGCATGGACACATGGAGATCACCCTCGAGAACGTGCGCGTGCCGGCGTCCAACATGCTGCTAGGCGAAGGACGGGGCTTCGAGATCGCGCAAGGCCGGCTCGGACCGGGCCGGATTCACCACTGCATGCGGCTGATCGGGCTTGCGGAGCGCGCGCTGGAACTGATGGCGAAGCGCTCGCTGCAACGCGTGGCGTTTGGCAAGCCGGTCGCGGCCCAAGGCGTCACGCTCGAGCGGATCGCCGAAGCGCGTTGCATGATCGAGCAGGCTCGGCTGCTGACGCTCAAGACTGCATACATGATGGACACGGTCGGCAACAAGGGCGCGCGTGGCGAGATTGCCATGATCAAGGTGGTGGCGCCGAACATGGCGTGCCAGGTGATCGACTGGGCCATGCAGGCACACGGCGCAGCCGGTCTAAGCGAAGACTTTCCGCTCGCCTACGCCTACACGTCGGCGCGCACCCTGCGCTTCGCCGACGGCCCGGACGAGGTGCATCGCAACGCCATCGCCAAACTCGAACTGGCGCGCCATATGGATGCCGGCGCGGCGGCGCGCGTGGAGACGCCGATTACGCGTTCGTGATGCGCGACGGACCGCCATGCGGCGGTCCCTTGGTGGTCCGGCGGCCGCTCTGCAGCATTACCCGATCTATGCTCTAATTTTTGCCTGCTTCGGCGCGGCCTGATGCGGCGCCGCTTCGACAAAGGAGCCACGATGATCGACGTCTATAGCTGGGCAACCCCGAACGGCCACAAGGTTCACATCATGCTCGAAGAGACGGGGCTCGCGTACACCGCGCACCCAGTCGACATCGGCGCCGGCGACCAGTTCAAGCCCGAGTTTCTCGCCATTAGCCCGAACAACAAGATTCCCGCCATCGTCGATCCGGACGGCCCGCAAGGCGCTGACGGCAAGCCGTTTTCGCTGTTCGAGTCGGGCGCAATCCTGATCTATCTGGCCGAGAAAACCGGCAAGTTCCTGCCCGTCGATCCAGCCGGACGCTACGCCACACTGCAGTGGCTGATGTTCCAGATGGGCGGCGTCGGGCCGATGCTCGGGCAGACGCATCACTTCCGCATCTATGCCCCGGAGCCAATCGAATACGCGATCAACCGCTATACGAACGAGACGCGGCGCCTGTATGGCGTGATGGACACGCAACTCGGCCAGACCCGCTACCTCGCGGGCAACGACTATACGATTGCAGATATTGCGTCGTTCCCGTGGACACGCTCGTGGAAAAACCAGGGTATCGAACTGGACGCGTTCCCGAACGTGAAACGCTGGCACGAAGAGATCGCCGCAAGGCCGGCCGTGCTGCGCGGCGTCGAAGTGCTTGCTTCGGCGCGCAAACCGCTGATGGACGAGAAAGCCAAGGAAGTGCTGTTCGGCGCGACACAGTACGCCAGGCACTGAGATTCGGCGCAAAACAACGGGCGTCATGGACGGCAAACAGGCCGTCCATGTGATCGTGTGGCCACGCTAGTACGATGCGGCTAAAAAACTGCCGCTCGTCCAGCCAGCACCAGAAGACTAGAAGTAATGCCGCGTGATGAATTCCGCCACGCACACCGGCCGCTCATTGCCCTGCCGTTCGAGCGTCACATTCCACACCACCTGCACGCCGGCCGCTTCCACATCGTCCACGCTTGCCACGGCAAAACGCGCGCGAATCTCGGAGCCGACCGGCACTGGCGCGGTAAACCGTACCCGGTTCAGACCATAGTTGACGCCCATCCGCTGCTTGAGCGTCACCGTCTTTTCCAGCAAAGCCGGAATCAACGACAAGGTCAGAAAACCGTGCGCGATCGGCCCGCCAAACGGCGATTCGCGCCGCGCCCGTTCCGGGTCGACGTGAATCCATTGATGATCGCCGGTTGCCGCGGCAAAGCCGTTTACGCTCGCCTGCTCGATGCTCTGCCATTCACTCACGAGCGGCTCGCCGCCCACCAGCGAACGCAGCGCCTGTGCATCGAGCGCGACCGCCTCGCGCTTCATGCGCTCGCCCCCGGATGGCGCAAGCCGAACAGCGCCTTCGAGCGTACGGTAATGACCGTCTCGCCGTGCTGGTTGATCCCCGCCCATTCGGTCGAGACGATGCCGCGGTCCGGCTTGCTCGACGACACGCGCTTGTCGAGAACCGCGTTGGTCATGCGAATCGTGTCGCCGACCCGCACCGGCTTGAACCAGCGGATTTCATCGATACCCGGCGAACCCATCGACGTCGAACCGGCCAGCACGTTGCGCACCAGCAGCCCCATCATCACCGAACAGGTGTGCCAGCCGCTCGCGATCAGGCCACCGAACGGCGAAGCCGCCGCCGCGGCGTCGTCAATGTGAAACGGCTGCGGATCGAACTGCTCGGCAAACCGAACGATCTCGTCATGGGTAAACGTATGCTCCCCACATTCGGCTACCGTACCCACTTCCATATCTTCGAAACTCAATCCCATCCTGATACCTCACTGATTCGGACTAGCCGCGCGATCATACTTCGGCGCTGGCAAACTCGGGCAGCGCGACAAAGCGCGCCAGATGATGGTCGACATCGCCCAGCGTGGTTTCGATAATCGCCAGACGCTTGAACAGATGGGCTGCCGCCACCTCGTTCGTCACGCCCATGCCGCCGTGCAACTGCACCGCCTGCTGACCGACGAAACGAGCCGCCTGGCCCACCCGCACCTTGGCGGCCGAGACCGCCCGGCGCCGTTCGTCGGCATCGCTGCTAGCGTAGCGCACAGTGGCCAGGTACGTCAGCGAGCGGGCCTGCTCGGCGTGAATCAGCATCTCGACCATGCGGTGCTGCAAGGCCTGAAAACGTCCGATCGGCTGACCGAATTGCTGGCGCGTCCTGGTGTATTCGACGGTGGCGTGATTCAGCGCGTCGAGCGCGCCGACAGCTTCCGCGCACAGCAACACGGTGCCGTAGTCGGCGATCTGATCGAGCGCCGCCGCGCCGGCGTGCTGGCCGCCAAGACGCCGCGCGGGCGTGCCGGCGAACGCCAATGACGCGGCCCGTTGGCCGTCGATCGTGCGGTAGTCGGTGACCTGCGTACCTGCGGCGTCTCGTGCGACGACGAACAGCGCGATCTCGCCGTTCAGACGCGCGGGCACAATCCAGTGATCCGCCTGCGCACCGTGCAACACCACCGATTTCTTGCCGCTCAGCGTGTAATGCTCGCCTTGCTGCATGGCTGCCGTGTCGACTGAGAACAGATCGTAGCGGGCATGCGGCTCGTGAAACGCCACCGCGAGCTTGATCTCGCCTTGCGCTGCGCGTTCGAGCAACGCGGCATCTTCGCTCTGCCCCGCGCCTGCCAGGCCCGCAATGCGCAATGCCTCGATACCCACCGCCGTCGCCCAGTACGGCTCAACCACCAGCGAGCGGCCCAGCTCCTGCATCACGACCAGCATGTCGACGGGGCTGCCGTTGAAGCCGCCCTGCGCTTCCGGTACCGGCAAAGCGGTCAAACCCAGTTCGGTGAAGGCCGCCCAATGCGTATCCGAAACGCCCGCGTCCGAATAGACGATCGCCTGGCGCGCTTCGAAGCCGTAGTTCTTGTCCAGATAACGGCGCAGCGCGTCCGCGAATTGCTGTTGTTCGTCGGTAAAAGTGAAGTCCATCGTTGTCTCCTGTCGATGGGAGTTAGCGCTTCAGCGCTTACTCCCATCCCATGCAAAGCTCAAAGTCCGAGAATCATCTGCGCGATGATGTTCTTTTGAATTTCGTTCGAGCCGCCGTAGATCGACGTCTTGCGGAAGTTGAAGTAGTACGCGGCCAGCGGCGCAGCGTCATCGTCGCCGGCAATGCTGTGGGCGCGTTCGCCTTCGAGGAACGGAACATCGAACGGTGCGGCCATCGGTCCAATGGCTTCGAACATCAGCTCGGTCAAGCCCTGCTGGACTTCGGTGCCCTTGATTTTCAGCATCGACGCCTCCGGTCCCGGCCCGCGCCCACCTGTCTCGCTGGCGACCACGCGCTGCACGGTTGCTTCCAGCGCCATCAGTTCGATTTCCAGGCTCGCGACCTTCGCAGCGAACACCGGGTCGTGCAGCAGCGGCTTGCCGTTCTTCTTCTGATCGAGCGCAAGACGCTTCAGGAACACGAGTTCGCGCTTCGACTGGCCGACGCGCGCAATGCCGGTGCGCTCGTGACCGAGCAGATACTTCGCATAGGTCCAGCCGCGATTTTCTTCGCCGACGAGATTCTCGAGCGGCACTTTCACGTCCTCGAAGAACACTTCATTGACTTCGTGGTCTTCGTCGAGCGTGATGATCGAGCGCACGGTGATGCCCGGTGTCTTCATGTCGATCAGCAGGAACGAGATGCCCTCCTGCTTTTTTGCGCCGCTGTCGGTGCGCACGAGGCAAAACATCATGTCGGCATGCTGGCCGAGCGTAGTCCACGTTTTTTGGCCGTTGACGACATAGTGATCGCCCACACGCTCGGCACGCGTGCGCAGCGAAGCCAGATCCGAGCCCGAACCCGGTTCGGAATAGCCTTGGCACCACCAGTCCGAGCCGTCCAGAATCCGCGGCAAATAGTGGCGCTTTTGCGCCTCGTTGCCGTATTTCATCAGCACGGGCGCTACCATCGAGACACCGAACGGCAACACGGTCGGTGCGCCGACGCGGGCGCACTCTTCGTCCCAGATGTGCCGTTGCGTGGCGTCCCAGCCCGGACCGCCGTATTCCTTGGGCCAGGCGACGACCGACCAGCCGCGCGTACCGAGCAGCTTGTGCCAGCTCGCGAAGTCTTCGCGATTCAGACGCTTGTGATTGAGTACCTTGTCGCTCAGCTCGCGAGGCAAATTCGCTTCGAGCCAGGCGCGGATGTCGGCGCGGAACGCGTCGTCAGCGGGGGAATAATCGAGATTCATGCGCAGTGTCTCCTGGCCGCGGCTGCCCCGCCGCCAGTGAGCCGCTGCGCTATTGCAACGGTTCCTTCAGAGCGGCCGGGATCGGCAACGGCATCACTTCAATGCCTTCTTCGACCAAGGCTTTCGCATCTTCCGCTGTCGTGACACCGCGAATGTTGCGAGCGGGCGCTTCGTTGTAGTGAATGCGCCGCGCTTCCTCGGCGAAGCGGTCACCCACGTTCTCGGTCTTTTCCAGTACCTCGCGGAGCGCGCGCATGACGCGCGCCTGCAACTCTTCAGCGCCCGCAGGAGCCGGCGCCGCGCTCGCGCCCGACAGGTTCAGCCGGGGCGCCGACGGCAAACGGCTCACTTCGGTCGCGCCGCAAATCGGACATTCGACGAGCTTGCGGGACAACTGCGACTCAAAGTCTTCGGCGGAGGCAAACCAGCCTTCAAACCGATGGCCGTGCGGGCACTGTAAATCGAGGACCTTCATGTGGAATCAGGGCTTGCGTATGAGTGTAGCGCAAAATGGAAATTTGTGAACGGTCGTTCGTAAATTTTGCCGGGATAACTTTGGCACGTTTTCGTGTTTGGGAACAATCGAGCGTGCGTGCGCGATTCTAACGCTTTGGACCGATGCTCGCCGACCGGCCATAAATGACAACGGCAGCCGTGAGAGCTGCCGCGGTTTCCTGCGTGCCGGTTTGAGCCGGCGGGCTGGCCTCGATGACCCTGGGCCGGGTCGCCGCCAATCAGTTAGGCACAGGCTCAGCGGCCGGCCATGCGCCCGACAGGACTTTCTCCAGCCAGAACGTGCCGATAATCGTCTTCACGTCGGTGATCTTGCCGGTGCGCACCCATTCGGAAACCTCGGGCACAGTCGCCGTGAACAGTTCGAGAAACTCGCCATCGTCGAGCTTGCGCTCGCCGGCGGTCAGCCCGCGTGCGAGGTAGATGTCGATAAATTCGGTCGAATACGAAATGATCGGGTGGATGCGCGTCACAAAGACGTACTCGCGCGCCGTATAACCGGTCTCTTCGCGCAACTCGCGCTTTGCGCAAGCGAGCGCGCCTTCATTCGGATCGAGCTTGCCGGCCGGATACTCGTACATCACCTTGCCGATCGGATAGCGGTACTGGCACTCCAGCAGCACGCGGCCGTCGTCGAACAGCGGGATCACCATCACGGCGCCCGGGTGTTTGACGTACTCGCGTGTCGCGCTCTTGCCGTCCGGCAAGCGGACGGTATCGCACTTGAGGGTCAGGAACGGGCCCTGATGGAGCGTCTTGCTCTCAAGGCAGGTCTCGGTAAGCGCAGCGTCGTGATCGGGAAGTTCAGCCATGTGCAACCTCAGGACAGCGTGGTGCGCGACGGCCTGAGCCGTCAGCGTCGTTTGACGAGATACTGGAAAGTGAAACCGGGAAACGCAAACACCAGAAACAGGCTGAAGGTGATCGCGTAGAACTGCCAGCCCTGCTCGAAGCGGTTACCCGCGCGAGCTTCGAGCATGAAGCCGAATGCGCCCACCACGAAGTACAGCGCGATCAGCTCGGCAATCCGCAGCCACGCGCTCTTCTTCGCCGTCTTGAGCGGCACGACGGCGAAGAGACGTTGATTCAGGAACGGCAGGTTGGCGCCCGCGAGCGCCAACAACACAATAAACCAGCCAGCAGCGGACATCAGAGCGTCAGCGTATGGGTGATCGCTTGCAGGCAAATCTTCAGCAACGGATCCGGCACGATGCCGAGCACCAGTACGGCGAGGCCGTTCAGCGCGAGCAAGGCACGGTTGCAGGCATCGGCCTGGATCGGCGCGGTGTCGAGCGGGTCGTCGAAGTACATGAGCTTGACGATCCGCAGGTAGTAGAACGCGCCGAACAGCGAGGTGATCACGGCCAGCACGGCCAGCCACGTGAGACCGGCGTTCATCGTCGCTTGCAGCACGGCCAGCTTCGCGTAGAAGCCGACTGCCGGCGGAATACCCGCGAGCGAGAACATCATGATCATCATCACGAACGCAAACACCGGGCTGCGCTGATTCAGGCCCTTGAAGTCGTCGAGCGTCTCGGCTTCGAAGTCGCGTCGTGCCAGCAGCATGACGATGCCGAAGGTGCCGAGCGTCGTCACGAGGTAGACGATGCTGTAGAACATCGCCGACCCGTACGCGCTTGCGGCGCCGGCGGTCTTGCCGTCGACCACGCCGGCCAGCAGGCCGAGCAGGACGAAGCCCATGTTGGAGATCGCCGAGTAAGCGAGCATCCGCTTGACGTTACGCTGCACGATACCGGTGATGTTGCCGACGATCAGCGACAGCGCCGCGAGGATCACCAGCATTTCCTGCCAGTCGACTGCCAGCGGCAACAGACCCATCACGAGGAAGCGCAGGCCCCACGCGAAGGCCGCGACCTTCGGGCCGCCGCCGGTCAGCAGCGTCATGGCGGTCGGTGCGCCCTGGTACACGTCAGGCACCCACATGTGGAACGGCACCGCGCCCATCTTGAACGCCACGCCGGCCACGATGAAGATCACGCCGAACAGCAGGACCACGTCGTTGATACGGCCCGATGCGACCGCCTTGAACACTTCGTTGATGTCCAGCGAACCCGTTGCGCCGTAGAGCATCGAGATGCCGTACAGCAGAAAACCGGAAGCCAGCGCACCGAGCACGTAGTACTTCATGGCCGCCTCGTTCGACTGTGCGACCTCGCGACGCAGTGCGATCACGGCGTACAGCGACAGCGACATCAGTTCCAGACCGAGGTACAGCGTCAGGAAGTTGTTGCCCGAGATCATCACCAGTTGGCCGAGCAGCGAGAACATCCCCAGCAGGAAGAAGTCGCCGCGGTACAGCTCGCGGTCTTCGAGGTACTTGCGCGAGTAGACGATCGACACCGTATAACCGAGCGATACCACCGCCTTCATCGTGCTGGCGAAGGCGTCCACCACGTACATATGCCCGAAGAAGTAATGCACTTGCGGGTCGAAGGCGTTCACGCCGAACCAGACGCCGGCAATCAGCGTCGAGAACAGGGCGATGAAATACGTGGTGCGTCGGGCCGCCTGGCCGAAAAACGTGTCGTTGAGCCACGCGATAACTACGGCGAGCATCAACAGGCCGTCGGGCAACAGGGCAGTCATAGGTGCGTTTTGCATGGTGTTTAAATTCCTCCGCTCTGCGTTACTGAGGCAACGGCAGTTTCGACTGCGCAACGTGGGAGAGGAGGTTTTCCACGGATACGTGCATCACATCGGTAAAGGGCTTCGGATACAGGCCCATGAACAGCGTCAATGCGGCCAGCACGATCAGCATGAAGAACTCGCGATTGTCGATATCGAGCAGTTTCTTCACGTGGTCGTTTGCCACCGCGCCAAAATACACGCGCTTGTACATCCACAGCGTGTAGGCCGCGCCAAGAACCAGCGTGACCGCGGCGCCGCCTGCAATCCAGAAGTTGTACTGGACCGCAGCCAGAATCACCATAAATTCGCCGACGAACCCGGAGGTCCCCGGCAGGCCGCAGTTGGCCATCGCAAACAACATCACCAGCGCCGCGAACTTCGGCATCGTGTTGACGACGCCGCCGTAATCGGCGATCTGGCGCGAGTGCATCCGGTCATACAGCACACCGATACACAGGAACATCGCGCCTGAGACGAAACCGTGCGAGATCATCTGCACGATCGCGCCTTCCGCGCCGAGCTGGTTGAAGATGAAGAAGCCGAGCGTGACGAAGCCCATGTGCGCAATCGACGAATACGCGACCAGCTTCTTCATGTCGGCCTGCACCATCGCGACCAGACCAATGTAAATAACCGCAATCAGCGACAGTGTGATGACGACCGGCGCCAGGAAGTGGCTCGCGTCCGGTGTGATCGGCAGCGAAAAGCGCAGGAAACCGTAAGCACCGAGCTTCAGCATGATCGCCGCCAGCACCACCGAGCCGCCGGTCGGCGCCTCGACGTGGGCGTCAGGCAACCAGGTGTGGACCGGCCACATCGGCACCTTCACCGCAAAGGCGAGGAAGAACGCTATGAAAAGCAGAACCTGCGGCGTCATGGCGATCTTCGTGGTCTGCCAGGTCGCCAGATCGAAAGTACCCGTCTGCGTGTACAGATACAGCAGCGCAACCAGCATCAGCAGCGAGCCCATCAGCGTGTACAGGAAGAACTTGAACGCCGCGTACACGCGGTTCGGGCCGCCCCATACGCCGATGATGATGTACATCGGAATCAGCGTCGCTTCGAAGAACACGTAAAACAGCATCCCGTCCGCTGCGCAGAACACGCCGACCATGATGCCGGAGAGGATCAGGAAAGAGGCGAAATACTGGGCCACGTTCTTCGTAATGACCTGCCAGCCGGCAATCACCACGATCACCGTGATCAACGCGGTCAACACCACAAACCACATCGAGATGCCATCCACCCCGAGGTGGTAGGTAATGTTGAAGCGGTCGATCCAACGCACATTCTCGACGAACTGCAGATCCGCCGTGCTCGAATCGAAGCTGGTGAACAGCGGAATCGTGACGATGAAGCTGAGAACCGAACCCACCAGTGCCAGCCAGCGCGCCGGGCCAGGATTCTTGTCAGAACCGATAGCAAGAACCAGCAGGCCGAACAGAATCGGCAACCAGATGGCAATACTTAAAATCGGATACGTGTGCATTGTGTGGTGTCCCCTCGCCTTCTCTTATTTGCCGCCAAGCGTTACAAACAGGGTCAGGAGCCCCAGCATGCCAATGATCATGGCAAACGCGTAGTGGTAGATGTAGCCCGACTGGAGGAAGCGGATCACCCCGGCAAACCAGCCGATAAAGCGCGCGCTGCCGTTGACGATACCGTCGATGACCACCACGTCGCCCTCTTTCCAAAGGCCCCGGCCGATTGCCACCGCGCCGCGCGCGAACACGACTTCGTTGATCTTGTCGAAGTAGTACTTGTTGTCGAGCAGCGTATAGATCGGGCCAAAGGCACGGCGGACAACCGCCGGCAGATCCGGACGCTGCAGATACAGGAACCACGAGACCACGATGCCGGCGAGCGCCAGCCAGACCGGCAGGCCCGACACCGAGTGCAGGCCCATCAGCGCCCAGCCCTGGAATTCTTCGGCCATCTCGGATACCGCCGGGTGGTTCGCGCCGATATAGATCACCTTGTCGAACACCACGCCGTGCGCGAAGAAGTCG
This sequence comes from Paraburkholderia sp. SSBN10T, assembly GCF_056619545.1. Classification (NCBI taxonomy): domain Bacteria; kingdom Pseudomonadati; phylum Pseudomonadota; class Betaproteobacteria; order Burkholderiales; family Burkholderiaceae; genus Paraburkholderia; species Paraburkholderia sp. SSBN10T. Next base: position 113,353 of record NZ_JBWQQI010000021.1, on the reverse strand, counting down.
CCGAACAGCAGCGGCCCGACCGCGATCGCACCGATGATGACCGACGGAATCGCCAGCAGCACCAGCGGCACCCACACCACCCACGGGCTTTCGTGCGGCTCGTGTGCATGGCCGTGATCGTCGTGGTCGTGACCGTGGTCGTCGTGACCGTGCGCGGCGTGAGCGGCGGCTTCGATCGCCATCGGCGATTCCGGATGCTTCGGCTTGCGGAAACGCTCCTCACCGTGGAACACCAGGAAGTACATACGGAACGAGTACAGCGCCGTGACGAACACGCTCGCCACCACCGCGAAGTACGCGAAGCCCGAACCCGGCAGATGCGACAGCTTCACTGCGTCGATGATCGAGTCTTTCGAGTAGAAGCCCGAGAAGAACGGCGTACCGATCAGCGCCAGCGAACCGATCAGCGACGTGATCCACGTGATCGGCATGTACTTGCGCAGGCCGCCCATGTTGCGCATGTCCTGATCGTGGTGCATGCCGATGATCACCGAACCCGCGCCGAGGAACAGTAGCGCCTTGAAGAACGCGTGCGTCATCAGGTGGAACATGGCGACCGGGTAAGCCGAAACGCCGAGTGCCACGGTCATGTAACCGAGCTGCGATAGCGTGGAATACGCCACCACCCGCTTGATGTCATTCTGGACAATCCCAAGGAAGCCCATGAACAGTGCGGTAATCGCACCGATGATCGTGACGAACGACAGCGCCGTATCCGACAGTTCGAACAGCGGCGACATGCGCGTGACCATGAAGATACCGGCCGTCACCATGGTTGCCGCGTGAATCAGTGCGGAGATCGGCGTCGGGCCTTCCATCGAATCGGGCAGCCAGACATGCAGCGGGAACTGCGCCGACTTACCCATCGCGCCGATGAACAGGCAAATACAGGCCACCGTCAGCAAGCCCCAGCTCGTGCCCGGGAAATTCATCGCAGCGAGTTCGTGGCTCTTGGCGAACACGTCGCCGTAGTTCAGCGAGCCGGCAAACGCCAGCAGGAGGCCGATACCGAGCAGGAAGCCGAAGTCGCCCACGCGGTTGACGATGAACGCTTTCATGTTCGCGTAGATCGCGCTTTCGCGGGTGAAGTAGAAGCCGATCAGCAGGTACGACACCAGGCCCACCGCTTCCCAGCCGAAGAACAACTGCAGCAGGTTGTTGCTCATCACGAGCATCAGCATCGAGAACGTGAACAGCGCGATGTACGAGAAGAAGCGCTGGTAACCGTCGTCGTCGGCCATGTAGCCGATCGTGTAGATGTGCACCATCAGCGACACGAAGGTCACCACGCACATCATCAGCGCCGTGAGCGAATCGACGAGGAAGCCGATTTCGAACTTCAACTTGCCGACCGACATCCACTCGTAGATCGTCGCGTTGAAGCTCGCGCCGTTCATCACGTCGAAGAAGACGATGGCCGAAAGAATGAACGAGATCGCGACGCCGAGAATCGTGACCGTGTGGGCTCCTGCGCGCCCTACCGCCTTGCCGAACAGCCCGGCAATCACGGAGCCGGCCAGCGGTGCAAGCGGTACCGCCAGCAACAGGTTTTCATTGAGTGTCGTTGACATAACAGTCTTGCCTCGAGATTAACCTTTGAGCTGATCGAGATCCTCGACATTGATCGTGTCGAGGCTACGGAACAGGGTCACCAGAATCGCCAGGCCGATTGCCGCTTCCGCTGCTGCAACCGTCAGCACGAAGAAGACGAAGATCTGGCCATGCACGTCGCCGAGGTAATGCGAAAACGCGACGAAATTGGTGTTCACCGCCAGCAGCATCAGCTCGATCGCCATCAGGATAATGATGACGTTGCGGCGGTTCAGGAAGATGCCCACAACGCTGATCGAAAACAGGATCGCGCCGAGCACAAGGTAATGAGCAAGGGTCAACATAATTTTTCTCCTGTCTCCTCTCAGCTATTTTTAGCCGTTGCGGCCGCTGCCGTTGCAGCTGCTGCGGCTTCTGCTGCAGCCGCCGCCTCTTCCGCCGCGATAGTAGCCGCGGTCTTTTCCGAAGGCATCTTCACCACACGCACGCGGTCTTGCGCGCGCACCTTGACCTGATCGCTCACGCGCTGGCGCTTGCTGTCCTTCGCGTGGCGCGTGGTCAGCGCAATGGCGGCGATGATCGCCACCAGCAGCACCAGACCCGCGACTTCGAACGCGAAGATGTAGTCGGTGTAGATCACTTTACCGATCAGGCGCGTATTCGACCAGCCCGCCATCGCGCTGCCGGCCGCAACCGTCGTGTCACGCAGCGGCGTGATCGTCGCGCCGTAGCCGTGCCAGAGGATCAGCGCGGTTTCGATCACGATGATCCCGCCCACTACCGTGGCCACCGGCACGAAGCGTTTGAAGTCGCGTCGCAGCACGTCGATGTTGATGTCCAGCATCATCACCACGAACAGGAACAGCACCATCACCGCGCCCACATACACCAGCACCAGCAGGATCGCGAGGAACTCCGCCTGCAGCAGCATCCAGATCGCCGCCGCGTTGAAGAACGCGAGCACCAGGAACAGCGCGGAGGCCACCGGGTTGCGCGAGGTGATCACCTTCAGCCCGGACACCACCAGGAGCAGAGCGAAGATGTAGAACAGTACGGTCGTGAATTCCATGATTACCGGTTCATCGTTAGGCCATCGTCAGGCATTGTTCTTTGGCGCAAACGCGCCACGCTACAGCGGTCAAGCAGCAGCCTACGGCCTGACTGCAGGCCGGTACAACCTAAAACGTCAAACTAAAGCGTATTCAACGGTACGGTGCATCGGCTGCCTTGTTCGCGGCGATCTCCGCTTCGTAGCGGTCGCCCACGGCCAGCAGCATGTCCTTCGTGAAATACAGATCGCCGCGCTTCTCGCCGTGATACTCGAGAATATGCGTCTCCACGATCGAGTCGACCGGGCAGCTTTCTTCGCAGAAACCGCAGAAGATGCACTTGGTCAGGTCGATGTCGTAACGCGTCGTGCGACGAGTGTTGTCTGCGCGCGTTTCCGATTCGATCGTAATGGCGAGTGCCGGGCACACCGCTTCGCACAGCTTGCAGGCGATACAGCGCTCCTCGCCGTTTTCATAGCGGCGCAGCGCGTGCAGCCCGCGAAAACGTGGCGAAATCGGCGTCTTCTCCTCGGGGAACTGCACCGTCACCTTGCGCTGGAACGTATAACGTCCGGTCAGCGCGAGGCCCTTGAGCAGCTCCGTCAGGAAGAAGGTCTTGAAAAAGTTTTGGATTGCGGTCATGAGTTCGTCCGCCCTTTATTTCCAGATATTCAACGGCGACATGATCCAGAAGCCGACCACCACCAGCCACACCACGCAGACCGGAATGAAGACCTTCCAGCCCAGACGCATGATCTGGTCGTAGCGGTAGCGTGGGAACGTGGCACGCGCCCAGATGAATACCGACAGCAGCAAGAACACTTTCAGCACCAGCCAGAAAATGCCCGGAATGAACGACAGGAAGCCGAACGGCGCACTCCAGCCGCCAAGGAACAGCGTTGATGCGAGCGCCGAGATGACGATCATGTTGATGTACTCGGCGAGGAAGAACAGCGCGAACGCCATCCCCGAGTAATCGATCATGTGACCCGCGACGATTTCCGACTCCCCTTCCACCACGTCGAACGGGTGGCGGTTCGTTTCGGCGATGCCCGAGATGAAGTAGACGACGAACATCGGCAGCAGCGGCAGCCAGTTCCACGAGAGGAAGTTCAGGCCGTAGCTGGCGAAAATGCCGCGCTCTTGCGACGTCACGATGTCCGACAGATTCAGGCTGCCCGAGGTCATCAGCACGACGACGAGCGCGAAGCCCATCGAGATTTCGTACGACACCATCTGCGCCGCGGCGCGCATGGCGCCGAGGAACGCGTACTTCGAGTTCGACGCCCAGCCGGCGAGAATCACGCCGTACACGCCGATCGACGAAATCGCGATCGCGTACAGCAGGCCCGCGTTGATGTCGCCGAGCACCGCGCCCGCCTGGAACGGAATCACCGCCCAGACCGCGAAGGCCGGCACCACCACCATGATCGGCGCAATCAGGTAGATCCAGCGGCTCGCCTGGGCCGGCTGAATCACTTCTTTCAGCAACAGTTTCAGCACGTCGGCAATCGGCTGCAGCAGACCTGCAGGGCCGACGCGGTTCGGCCCGAGACGCACATGCATCCAGCCGATCAGCTTACGTTCCCAAAGAATCAGGTAGGCCACGCACAGCAGGATCACGACGGCCACCACCAGGATGCGCACCAGCGCCCACACCGTGGGCCATGCCACACCGAGAAGTTGAGTGCCGCCCGAGTTGATCGATTCGAACATTTACGCCTTCTCCACCAGCAGTTCACCGAACAGGCTGCCCAGCGCTGCACCGGCAGGCGTGGCTGCCGATACGCGGACGACCGTCTCCGCAAGATTTGCATCGCGCACGGCCGGCAACTGGACCGAGTGCTCGCCCTGGCGCACGCGCACCGCGTCGCCGTCTTTCAGACCCAGCTTGTCGAACAGTGCAGCCGGCAGGCCGACCGTGTTCGCGGCGCGTGCGGCCGCCGTCAGATGCAGCGATTCCGCGCGACGCACCAGCGGGTCGGCGTGGTAGATCGGCACATCGGCGATACGCTCGAACGCGCCTTCGGCGGCCTTCGGCGCCGTACCGCGTGCGAACGCCACAGCCGTCTTGTTCGACAGGCGCGCACCCAGATCGCCGTCGCCCAGTGCCGCCGCGCGCACTTCTTCCGCGGTATCGAATTCGAAACCCGGTACGCCGAGCAGGCTGCCGAGTACGCGCAGCACCTTCCATGCCGGACGCGTATCGCCGAGCGGGCGCACCACACCGTTGAAAGTCTGCACCGTGCCTTCCGCACTGACGAAGGTGCCGGCCGTTTCCGTGAACGGTGCGATCGGCAGCAGCACGTCGGCGTATTCCGCACCGGTCTGGAACGGCGACAGCACCACGACCATTTCAGCCTGGTTCAGCGCGGCCAAGGCTTGCGTCGGATTGGCCGTGTCGAACTCCGGTTCGACGTTGAGCAGCACATAACCCTTGCGCGGCTGTTCGAACACTTCGCGAGCGTTCAAGCCACCCTCGGCCGGCAGCGCGCCGACGAGGTGTGCCCCCACCGTATTCGCGGCTTCCGTGAGGAAGCCGAGCGTTGCGCCGGTGGTGTCGGCAATCCATTGAGCCGCTGCATGAATACGGGCGAAGTCCGGATGACGAACCGCGCCGTTGCCGAGCAGTACGAGGCGCAGTTCGCCCGCTGCGAGCGACGCTGCGACCTGCTTGTGCGCGTCATTCGCCTGCGTGCCTGCGAAGGCTTCCGGCAAAGCTGCGCCGCGCGCTTCTGCGACCGCAGCCGCGATGCCGGCGATCTGTTCGAGCCATGCGGACGGCGCAGCGACCAGGCGCTGTGCTTGCGGGATCAGCGCGTCATCGTTGCTGGCTTGCACGAGGGTCAGCTCGGCGCCGTTCTTGGCAGCCTGACGCAGACGTGCAGCGAACAGCGGATGATCGCGGCGCAGATCCGAACCGACGATGAGCGCCGCGTCGACGTTCGACAGGTCGGCGATCTTCGTGCCGAGCCACGGCGCGCCATTCAGCGGCGCCGAGAAATCCGCCTGGCGCAGGCGGAAGTCGACGTTAGGCGTGCCGACCGCTTGCGCGAGTTGCTTGACGAGGAACAGTTCCTCGACCGTGCTGTGCGGGCTGGCAAGTGCGGCCAGCGCTTCTGCGCCGTGGTCGCCCTTGATACCCTTCAGGCCCTTGACGACGTAGTCGAGCGCGGTTTGCCAGTCGGTTTCGACCCACTTGCCGCCTTGCTTCAACATAGGCTGCGTGAGGCGTTCCGGGCTGTTCAGGCCTTCATACGAGAAACGGTCCTTGTCCGAGATCCAGCATTCGTTGATCGCTTCGTTCTCGAACGGCAGCACGCGCATCACGCGGTTGTTCTTGACCTGCACGACGAGATTCGCGCCGACCGAATCGTGCGGGCTCACCGACTTGCGGCGCGACAGTTCCCACGTCCGGGCGCTATAGCGGAACGGCTTGCTGGTCAGCGCGCCGACCGGGCACAGGTCGATCATGTTGCCCGACAGTTCGGAGTCGACCGTCTTGCCGACGAACGAGGTGATTTCCGAATGTTCGCCGCGACCCAGCATGCCCAGTTCCATCACGCCGGCCACTTCCTGGCCGAAGCGGACGCAACGCGTGCAGTGAATGCAGCGCGTCATTTCTTCCATCGAGATCAGCGGGCCGACGTTCTTGTGGAACACCACGCGCTTTTCTTCGCTGTAGCGCGAAGACGACTTGCCGTAGCCCACCGCCAGATCCTGCAACTGGCATTCGCCGCCCTGGTCGCAGATCGGGCAATCGAGCGGGTGGTTGATCAGCAGGAATTCCATCACGGCTTGCTGACCCTGCACGGCCTTCTCGGACTTGGTGCGCACGATCATGCCCGCCGACACCGGCGTGGCGCATGCAGGCACGGCCTTCGGCATCTTTTCGACATCGACCAGGCACATCCGGCAGTTGGCCGCAATCGACAGCTTCTTGTGATAGCAGAAGTGAGGAATGTACGTGTCGACCTTATGCGCAGCCTGGATCACCATGCTGCCTTCAGGCACCTCTACTTTCTTGCCGTCTATTTCAAGTTCAACCATGATGGTCAATCTTCCTTAACCTGTTACCGCTCAATCGTTCGCCCGTTCATTCGCCACATGGCGATGAATCCCGCGGTTGACGCTTCTGGTGTCTGGGCCGCTTATTGCTCTTTAAGCCGCCACCGTTTCCGAAGCCGTTGCTGCGCCGGCATGACCGCCTACGAGGCAGCGCTTGTTGGCGACGTGATATTCGAATTCATCCCAGTAGTGCTTGAGCATGCCGCGCACCGGCATGGCCGCAGCATCGCCGAGCGCGCAAATCGTGCGGCCCATGATGTTGCCAGCCACTGAGTTCAGCAGGTCCAGATCTTCCTGGCGGCCGAGGCCGTGCTCGATACGATGCACGACGCGATACAGCCAGCCGGTGCCTTCGCGGCACGGCGTGCACTGGCCGCAGGACTCTTCGTAATAGAAGTACGACAGACGCAGCAGCGAACGGACCATGCAGCGCGTCTCGTCCATGACGATCACCGCGCCCGAACCGAGCATCGATCCCGCCTTGGCGATCGAGTCATAGTCCATGTCGGTGTGCATCATCATCTCGCCCGGGATGACCGGCGCGGACGAGCCGCCAGGAATCACGGCCTTGATCTTCTTGCCGCCGCGCACACCGCCGGCGAGTTCCATCAGCGTCGCGAACGGCGTGCCGAGCGGAATTTCGTAGTTGCCCGGACGTTCGACGTCGCCCGAGACCGAGAAGATCTTGGTGCCGCCGTTGTTCGGCTTACCCATTTCCAGGTAAGTCTGCGGGCCGACCGTCAGCAGGAACGGCACGGCTGCGAACGTCTCGGTGTTGTTGATGGTGGTCGGCTTGCCGTACACGCCGAAGCTCGCCGGGAACGGCGGCTTGAAGCGCGGCTGGCCCTTCTTGCCTTCCAGCGACTCGAGCAGCGCGGTTTCTTCGCCGCAGATGTAGGCGCCGTAACCGTGGTGCGCATGGAGCTGGAACGAGAAGCCCGAGCCCATGATGTTGTCGCCGAGGAAACCCGCGCGGCGGGCCTCTTCCAGCGCCTGTTCGAAGCGTTGATACACTTCGAAGATTTCACCGTGGATGTAGTTGTAGCCGACCGTAATGCCCATCGCGTAGGCGCCGATCGCCATACCTTCGATCAGGGCATGCGGATTCCAGCGCAGGATGTCGCGGTCCTTGAACGTACCCGGTTCGCCTTCGTCCGAATTACAGACGAGGTACTTCTGCCCCGGGAACTGACGTGGCATGAAGCTCCACTTCAGCCCGGTCGGGAAACCTGCACCGCCCCGTCCACGCAGCCCCGACGCCTTGACGTCGGCAATCACCTGCTCGGGCGGAATCTTCTCTTCCAGAATACGGCGTAGCTGGACGTAACCGCCGCGCGACACGTAATCTTCAAGATGCCAGTTGTCACCGTTCAGGCCGGCGAGAATCAGCGGTTTGATGTGACGATCGTGGAGAGACGTCATTTCGAAAGTTCCTCGAGCAGCTGGTCGATCTTCGCGCGGCTCATGAAGCTGCACATGCGGTGGTTGTTCACCAGCAGTACCGGTGCGTCGCCGCACGCGCCCATGCATTCGCCTTCTTTCAAGGTGAACTTGCCGTCTGCCGTGGTTTCGCCGAAGTCGATGCCGAGCTTCTGCTTCAGGTACTCGGCAGCGCTTTCCGAGCCGCCGTCCGGACCGAGCTGGCACGGCAGGTTCGTGCAGAGCGTGATCTTGTGCTTGCCGACCGGCGCCGTCTCGTACATCGTGTAGAAGGTCGCGACCTCCTGCACGGCGACTGCGGGCATGCCGAGATAGTCCCCCACGAACTGCATCAGTTCGGGCGACAGCCAGCCATGCTCTTCCTGAGCCACGGCCAACGCCGCCATCACGGCGGACTGTTGCTGACCGGCGGGATACTTCGCGATCGCACGATCGATTTCTTTCAGGCCTTCAGCTGAGATCATTTTCAGACACGACTCTTTCAATTCCTACCGAACGAAAACCTGTCGCGTGCTGCAGGTTGCGACAGACCCGGCGTTCCTTTGCTTGACGCGCGCCCACAACGGCTGCGACGCGCACGCCACGATGAAAACCGCTCTTAACGATCGATTTCGCCGAACACGATGTCCTGTGTGCCGATAATCGTCACGGCATCCGCAATCATGTGACCGCGCGCCATTTCGTCGAGCGCGGACAGATGCGCATAACCCGGCGCGCGAATCTTCAGGCGATAAGGCTTGTTGGCGCCGTCCGAGATCAGATAGATGCCGAACTCGCCCTTCGGATGTTCGACAGCCGCGTACGCCTCGCCCTCCGGCACATGGAAGCCTTCCGTGAAGAGCTTGAAATGGTGAATCAGCTCTTCCATGTTCGACTTCATGCCGACGCGCGACGGCGGCGCAACCTTATGATTGTCGATCATTACGGGGCCCGGATTCTTACGCAACCATTCAATGCACTGTTTCGCGATCCGCGTCGATTGACGCATTTCTTCGACGCGAACCAGGTAGCGGTCGTAACAATCGCCGTTCACGCCAACCGGAATGTCGAAGTCCAGCTTGTCATAGACTTCATACGGCTGCTTCTTGCGCAGATCCCACTCGATGCCCGAACCACGCAACATTGCGCCGGTCATGCCCAGTTGCAGCGCGCGCTCCGGGCTGACCACACCAATGCCGACCAGACGCTGCTTCCAGATCCGGTTGTCGGTGAGGAGCGTTTCGTACTCGTCGACACAATGCGGGAAACGGGTGAAGAAATCATCGATGAAGTCGAGCAGCGAGCCCTGGCGTTGCTCGTTCATCTTCGACAATGCCTTCGCATTGCGAATCTTCGAAGCCTTGTACTGCGGCATGGCATCCGGCAGATCGCGATACACGCCGCCCGGACGGTAGTAAGCCGCGTGCATCCGGGCGCCGGACACCGCTTCGTACACGTCCATCAGGTCTTCGCGTTCGCGGAAGGCATACAGAAACACTGCCATCGCACCGACGTCGAGCGCATGCGAGCCGATCCACATCAGGTGGTTCAGCACGCGCGTGATTTCGTCGAACAGCACGCGAATGTATTGGGCGCGCACCGGCACGTCGATGCCGAGCAGCTTTTCGATGGCCAGCACATAGCCGTGCTCGTTGACCATCATCGACACGTAGTCGAGACGGTCCATGTACGGCACGGACTGGATGAAGGTCTTGTTTTCCGCGAGTTTTTCAGTCGCGCGGTGCAGGAGGCCGATGTGCGGGTCGGCGCGCTGGATCACTTCGCCGTCGAGTTCGAGCACGAGGCGCAGCACACCGTGCGCGGCCGGGTGCTGCGGGCCGAAGTTGAGCGTGTAGTTCTTGATCTCTGCCATGGCGTTCTCTTAGTGTTTCAGACCGCCATAGCGATCCTCGCGGATCACGCGCGGCGTGATTTCCCGCGGCTCGATCGTCACAGGCTGATAGACGACGCGCTTCTCTTCCGGGTCGTAACGCATTTCGACGTAGCCGGAGATCGGGAAATCCTTACGGAACGGGTGACCGATGAAACCGTAGTCGGTCAGGATACGGCGCAGGTCCGGGTGACCCTCGAAGACGATGCCGTACAGGTCGAAGGCTTCGCGCTCGTACCAGTTGGCCGAATTCCAGATCTCGACGACCGAGGGAATCAGCGGCACATCGTCATCGGGTGCGAACACGCGCACGCGCAGACGCCAGTTGTTCGACACCGACAGCAGATGCAGCACCGCCGCGAAACGCGGACCGTCGTACGCACCGTCGCCATAGGTCTGGTAGTCGACGCCGCACAGGTCGACCAGTTGCTCGAAGCGCAGCGACAAATCGTCGCGGAGCCGCGTCGCTACATCTTGATATTCTGTGGCACTCACGACGATCGTGAGCTCGCCGATTGCTTCGGTGACGCTCAGCAGGCGGCCGCCAAAGGCCGCCTCGAGGTTCGCTTTCAAGGTCTCGAGTTTGCTTGCCATATTGTGGGAGGAGGCTCTGGCCTTATTGACGGGCGATGGTGTTGGTACGGCGGATCTTCGCCTGTAGCTGGATCACGCCATAGACCAGCGCTTCTGCAGTCGGCGGACAACCCGGCACATAGACGTCGACCGGCACGATCCGGTCACAGCCGCGCACCACCGAATACGAGTAGTGATAGTAGCCGCCGCCGTTCGCGCACGAGCCCATCGAGATCACCCAGCGCGGTTCGGCCATCTGGTCGTAGACCTTGCGCAGAGCGGGCGCCATCTTGTTGCACAGCGTGCCGGCGACGATCATCACGTCCGACTGGCGCGGACTCGGACGAAACACAACGCCAAAACGGTCGAGATCATAACGGGCTGCACCCGCATGCATCATCTCGACCGCGCAACACGCAAGACCGAACGTCATCGGCCACAGGGAGCCGGTGCGCGTCCAGTTGATCAGCTTGTCAGCCGTGGTGGTGACAAACCCTTCCTTCAAGACCCCTTCGATACTCATTTGCTTTCCACTCCAGACGGGGCGGCTAGCGTTCGCCGCCCACGCAAACCGGCGATTAATCCATCATTCCCAGTCCAGGCCGCCTTTCTTCCAGATGTAGGCGAAGCCCAGCAGGAACTCGAGCAGGAAAATCATCATTGCCATGAAGCCGGGCCAGCCGATGTCGCGCAGGGCCACACCCCACGGGAACAGGAACGCGGTTTCAAGATCGAAAATGATGAAGAGAATGGCGACGAGATAGTAGCGCACATCGAATTTCATGCGCGCATCTTCGAATGCTTCGAAGCCGCACTCGTATGGTGCGTTCTTCTCGGTGTCCGGCCTGTTCGGACCGAGGATCTTGCCAATACTGACCAGTGCTACGCCTAAACCAGTGCCCACCAGGAGGAACAACAAGACGGGGTAATAGGCTGCGAGGTTCAAGACTATCCTCAATCGGTTGGTTCTGAGTGCCGCCAGGGACAGAATCACCCGGCACGAAATCACTTCGGCGCGCTTGACGCTGCAAGCTTAACGCAAACACCAAGCCAGAAGCGAAAATGCCAGCCGAAGCGAAGCAAGCGGCTGGCATTTAGATAACATTGGTGCCGACGGCGAGACTCGAACTCGCACAGCTTTCGCCACTACCCCCTCAAGATAGCGTGTCTACCAATTTCACCACGTCGGCACTACTGCAATCCGGGAAATCAACTTGTAAAACCCGCGAATCGCTTCAAGACTTGAATTGTAACTTGTTTAAACAGCTTGTTCAACGCACCGCAGCACTTTTCCCGAAAATTTATTTCGGCACGTCCTGGCCCGGCGTCGATGCGGCGACAGCCGGCACGGCAGCGGACGACGCGCCAGCCGGTGCTGCTGCGGACGACGCCACAACCGGAGCAGTCGCTACCGCGCCGAGCAAGCCCGCAGAAGGCTTGGCGCGATACGAACCGAGATAAGTCAGCGCCAGCGTGGTGACAAAAAAGATCGCAGCGAGCACCGCGGTGGTACGCGACAGGAAGTTCGCCGAACCCGTCGCACCGAACAGACTACCCGACGCGCCGCTGCCAAAAGCAGCGCCCATGTCGGCGCCCTTACCGTGCTGCAGCAACACCAGGCCGATGACCCCAAGCGCCGACATCAACTGAACGACGATAATCAATGTTTTCAAAACCAGCATCACACTCACCTGAGTCTTTGTTTAATCACGCGGTGCAAGAGGCGCCGCGCGCAATGGGTCTTCCTCACCCAGACACCCTGCCTACTGCGTGACGCTCACCGCGCCAGCGGCCTTGCAGATTGCCAGGAAATCCTGCTCCTTCAACGACGCGCCGCCAATCAGGCCGCCGTCGATGTCCGGCTGGCGGAACAACTCTTCCGCATTCTCCGGCTTCACACTGCCGCCATACAACAGTGGTATCTCGGCGACCGCAGCGCCTTTCGCTGCAAGACGCGCACGCAGGAACGCATGAACCTCCTGCGCCTGTTGCGACGTGGCGCTCTTGCCGGTGCCGATCGCCCAAACCGGCTCATAAGCAACGACGATACGCGCCGCTTCTTCGGGCGACAACTTCGCCAGCACTTCATTCAGTTGCGCGCCGACCACCTGCTCGGTCTCGCCCGCTTCGCGCTCTTCAAGCGTTTCGCCGACGCAGACGATCGGCGTCAAACCCGCTTCGAGCACACGCTGCGTCTTGACGGCGACCAGCTCCGAGCTTTCGCGATGATAGGCGCGGCGCTCCGAGTGCCCGACGATCGCGAGCGACGCAGCGAAATCCACCACCATCGGCGCCGCGACCTCACCTGTGTAGGCGCCGCTCGTGAAGGCGGATACATCCTGCACGCCCCACACGACCCGGCTGCCGTCCAGCAGTGCCTGGGCCTGCGCGAGATACGGACCCGGCACGCAGACACCGACCTGTACGTGCTCCGGCAATGCGCCGGCGCCGTACGCCACCGCCTCGAGCAGAACCGCGTTCCCGGCAAGCCGCCCGTGCATCTTCCAGTTACCGACTACCAGTTTCGCTCGTTGTTTCGGCATCGTCTCGTCTTGTCTTGGCGGCGAACTCGGGTTGCGCCGAGAAATTCAAGTTCCGCTTGTTCCGTTTGCAACCTTACTGCCCGCCTTTCGAATTCATGCGGCGCACGCAAAACGCGCAATTTTACTGTGACCAGGCGGATCGGGTCAAACTGCCCGTATCAAACCGACCTTGTCAAGCTGGCCCAGCCAAGCGCGCACCAGCGCCTGCGGCTCTCACCCAGGCGGCCTCGCGGCCGCCGCTACGCCGTCAGCCGGCGGGCTGCGCCGCGCCCCAATCCAGCATGATCTTGCCGACGTGCGTACTGCTTTCCATCAGCGCGTGCGCTTCGGCGGCCTGCGCAGCCGGAAACACCTGATAGATCACCGGCTTGATGCGGCCGTCCTCAAGATGCGGCCACACGTGCGCCTTGAGCTGAGCGGCGATCCTCGCCTTGAACTCCACCGGCCGTGGGCGCAGCGTCGAGCCGGTCACCGTCAGGCGGCGGCGCAGGATCTCGTGCAAATTCAGCTCCGCCTTCGCGCCGCCCAGCGTCGCGATCAGCACGATCCGGCCGCCGTCGGCGAGCGCGCTCAGCTCGCGCGGCACATAGCTGCCCGCCACCATATCGAGGATCACGTCGACACCGCGATCGTTCGTCAGCGACTTGAGGACTTCGACGAAGTCTTCGGTTTTGTAGTTGATCGCACGCTCGGCGCCGAGCTGCTCGCAGGCACGGCACTTGTCGTCCGACCCCGCGGTGGCGAACACGCGAAAGCCCAACGCATGGGCAATCTGGATCGCCGTCACGCCAATGCCGCTCGAACCGCCCTGCACCAGCAGGGTTTCATTCGCCCCGCCCTCGCCCGCGCCCAGTTGCGCGCGCTCGAACACATTGCTCCACACGGTAAAGAAGGTTTCCGGCAACGAAGCCGCTTCGATATCCGAGAGCCCCTTCGGCACCGGCAGACATTGCGCGAGCGGCGCCACCGCGTACTCGGCGTAACCGCCGCCGGCCAGCAACGCGCAGACACGATCGCCGAGTTTCAGGCCGAACGGGTTGTGCTTCTCCTCAATCACCCCGCCGACAATCTCCCCAGCCACTTCCAGCCCCGGCAGGTCCGACGCGCCCGGCGGCGGCGCGTAGCCGCCCTTGCGCTGGAATACGTCCGGACGATTCACGCCCGAGGCAGCCACCTTGATCAGCACTTCGCCCGCTTTCGGCTGCGGCGTAGGCCGCTCAGCGAGCTTCAAGACTTCCGGCGCACCGAATTCAGTAATTTCGATCGCTTTCATCTGCCTCACCTCCAAGGTTTGGATTGCGTTGCACACCCGCGATTCGCGCGGTTTGCAAGGCAATCCACCCTCTCAAGAAAACGCTGGGTCACCCCAGGTTTCTCGCCTCGCAGGAAGTCCCCCTGTGGGATTGCCCCCCTCGGGGGCCTGACGCGTAAGCGGCAGGCCTGGGGGCGCTCATAAGAAACGGCCGGCGCGCATTCACGCTACCGGCCGTTGTCTACCTTACCGCATTACTGCGGAGTCGGTTCGCTTTGCGGCGCACCCGACGCGCCGTCGTTCAGCAACGCCTTCGCCGACAAACGCACGCGGCCCTTCTCGTCCGTCTGGATGACCTTGACCTTCACTTGCTGGCCGTCCTTCAGATAGTCGTTGATGTCCTTGATGCGCTCGTTGGCGATCTCGGAGATGTGCAGCAGACCGTCCTTGCCCGGCAGGATGTTCACGATCGCGCCGAAATCGAGCAGCTTGAGCACGGTGCCTTCATAAACCTGGCCCACTTCGACTTCCAGCGTAATGTTCTCGATACGCTTCTTCGCTTCGGCCATGCCTTCGCTGCTGGTGCTGGCGATGGTAACGACGCCGTCGTCCGAAATATCGATGGTCGTGCCGGTTTCTTCGGTCAGCGCGCGGATCACCGAACCGCCCTTGCCGATCACGTCGCGGATCTTTTCCGGATTGATCTTGATGGTGATCATGCGCGGTGCGAATTCCGACAGTTGCGTGTTCGCACCCGCAACCGCCGAGGTCATCTTGCCGAGAATATGCAGACGGCCTTCCTTCGCCTGAGCGAGGGCGACCTGCATGATTTCCTTGGTGATGCCCTGGATCTTGATGTCCATCTGCAGCGCGGTCACGCCTTGCTCGGTACCCGCCACCTTGAAGTCCATGTCGCCGAGGTGATCTTCGTCGCCGAGGATGTCGGTCAGCACGGCAAACTTGTTGCCTTCGAGAATCAGGCCCATCGCGATGCCGGCGACGTGCGCCTTCATCGGCACGCCGGCGTCCATCAGGGCGAGGCAGCCGCCGCACACCGAAGCCATCGACGACGAACCGTTCGATTCGGTGATTTCCGACACCACGCGGATCGAGTAGCCGAATTCGTCGGCGCTCGGCAGGCACGCAGCCAGCGCGCGCTTCGCGAGACGGCCGTGACCGATTTCACGGCGCTTCGGCGAACCGACGCGACCCGTTTCGCCGGTCGCGAACGGAGGCATGTTGTAGTGGAGCATGAAGCGTTCGCGGTATTCGCCTTCGAGCGCGTCGATGCTCTGCTCGTCGCCCTTGGTGCCGAGCGTGGCCACCACCAGCGCCTGGGTTTCGCCACGCGTGAACAGCGCCGAACCGTGGGTACGCGGCAGCACGCCGGTGCGGATTTCGATCGGGCGCACGGTGCGCGTGTCGCGGCCGTCGATACGCGGCTCGCCGTTCAGGATCTGGCTACGGACGATCTTCGCTTCGATGTCGAACAGCACGTTGCCGACCGTCGCCTTGTCGGCTGCGACGCCACCCGCTGCAGCAGCTTCTTCTTCCAGCCTGGCCGAGGTCGCTGCGTAGACTTCCTTCAGCTTGGTCGAACGCGCCTGCTTGTCGCGGATCTGGTACGCGGCGAGCAGGTCGGCTTGCGCCAGCTCCGTCACGCGAGCGATCAGTGGCTCGTTCTTGGCGGCCGGTTGCCAATCCCACTCCGGCTTGCCGCCTTCGCGCACCAGTTCATGAATCGCGTCGATCGCGATCTGCATTTGCTCGTGACCGTACACGACTGCGCCGAGCATCACCTCTTCGCTCAGTTGCTGCGCTTCCGATTCGACCATCAGCACGGCACGCTCGGTACCGGCGACGACCAGGTCGAGCGCCGAATCCTTCATCTGGGCGCGCGTCGGGTTCAGGACGTATTCGTTGTTGAGGTAGGCCACGCGTGCCGCACCGACCGGGCCGTTGAACGGCAGACCCGACACGGCGAGCGCCGCCGACGCGCCGATCAGCGCGGGAATGTCAGCGGGAATTTCCGGATTCAGCGACAGGACGTGGATCACGACCTGCACTTCGTTGTAAAAGCCTTCCGGGAACAGCGGGCGCAGCGGACGGTCGATCAGGCGCGAAATCAGCGTTTCGCCTTCCGACGGACGGCCTTCGCGGCGGAAGAAGCCACCGGGGATCTTGCCGGCTGCGTAGGTCTTTTCGAGGTAGTCGACCGTCAGCGGGAAGAAGTCCTGGCCCGGCTTGGCGGTCTTGGCGCCGACCACGGTGGCCAGCACAACGGTATCTTCGACGTCGACAATCACAGCACCACTTGCCTGACGAGCGATTTCGCCCGTTTCGAGGCGAACGTTATGTTGTCCCCACTTAAATTCTTTGACGATCTTATTGAACATAGTCATTTTGTCACTCCATCGTTATGCCGCGCGGACCAGAAGCGGCGCGGCAACGCCAGGACCGGCGCCCCATGGGAAGAGGAGTGTTATTTATGCCATTCCAGAGAACCGCGCTTGAGTACGCGAACCGCTGGAATGACACAAAGCTCTGCCCTGAAGCCCGGTTGTGTTGGGTGTTGCCCGCTGCATGAACCGTCACGCTACTGCGGACAACTATCGGTGCACCTCACATGAAGCGCACCGTTCAAAAACAAAATGCCTGTATCAGCGAAACTGACACAGGCATCTTGCTGAGAGCGCCTTACTGCGCGCCCAATTACTTACGCAGACCCAGCTTCTCGATCAGTGCGCGGTAGCGGTCCGCGTCCTTACCCTTCAGGTAGTCGAGCAGCTTACGACGACGGCTCACCATGCGCAGCAGACCGCGGCGGCTGTGGTGGTCCTTCGTGTGTGCCTTGAAGTGAGTGGTCAGTTCATTGATGCGGGTGGTCAGCAGAGCGACCTGAACTTCGGGGGAGCCGGTATCGTTAGCAGCGCGTGCAAATTGCGCAACGACTTCGGACTTCTTGCTTGCTTCAACTGCGGACATATCAATTTCCTTGAGAACTAGACAGGCGGTCACGGAAGAAAGGCCGTGCCGTGGATTACAACGAGGGGCGTATTGTAGCACAGCCTGAACAGGCCGCGAACCCGCCTGTGGCGGAGCGGATTCGCGGGCGCCGGATCAGGGCGGCTTGGGGCTTCAATCAGCCCACGGCAGCGCCTGACCCAAGGCAGCGGGCCAAAAGACGGCAACCTAGGGCAGCCCGCTCAACGCTGCGCCTCAGGGCCGCGTCATACGGCAGGTCGTGGCCGGCACGGTCCGCTCCGGCGGCAGCGCCAGCACCGTGCGGAAGCCATAGCCGGAGCCTTCGTTGTCAAAACGCACACCCGGCGTGCCGGCCTTGTCCATCTCCATCACATAAAGGGGCTGCATCATTTGATGGTCGTCCGCCCGCATCCAGGAAGCGTGAAAGCCGTTGTCGAACTTCATCCCCTCCAGCGCCTTCGCGACTGCCTCGGGCTGGGCGCTGCCCGCCTTGTCGATGGCCGCGGCGAGCATCTCCACCAGCAGCTCCATGCGCAGCACCGGGTAGTCGTCCTGGGCGGCCGGATAGCGGGCGCGGAACGCCTTGTACCACGCGTCCGAGGCGGCGCCGCCCGCATTGGGATGCCAGTCGGCCACCGCGAGCACGCGTTTCACGCCGGCGTCGCCGAGCGCAGCCGGTGCGCCGAGGCTATTGCCATAGAAGGTGTAGAACCTGGTGTCGAGGCCCTGCTCGCGCGCGGCCTTGACCAGCAACGTCAGGTCGTTGCCCCAGTTACCTGTAATGACCGCATCCGCGCCGCTCGCGCGGATTTTGGCGATATACGGCGCGAAATCCTTGACGCGGCCAATCGGGTGAAATTCATCGCCGACGATCGCGATGTCCGGGCGCCTCGTCACCAGCGCCGAGCGCGCCAGCGCGCTGACGTCATGGCCGAAGCTGTAGTCCTGGTTCAGCAGGTAGACCTTCCTGACCGACGGGTCGTGCTCGATCACGTCGGCGAGCGCGGCCATGCGCATGCCGGCGTTCGCGTCGAAGCGGAAATGCCAGAAGCTGCAGGCGGAATTGGTCAGCGCGGGATCGTCGGCGGAATAGTTGAGGAACACTTCCTGGTTGCCGGGCTCGCGGCCGTTCTGCTTCTCGATCGCGCCGATCAGCGCCGCCGCCACCGCCGAGCTATTGCCCTGCAGGATGTAGCCGATATGGCGATCCGCCGCCGCGCGCAACTGCACCAGCGCCTCCTCGGTGCTGCCCTTGCTGTCCAGCACGACCAGTTCGAGCGGATGCGCGCCGTCGGCCAGCTTGACGCCGCCGCGTGCGTTCACCTGTTCGACGCCGAAGCGCAAATTGCGCTCCACCGCCGCCCCGGCGTTCGCGAATGGGCCCGACATGCCTTCGATCAACGCCAACTGAACCGGTTTGCCGGCGGGCGCCGGACTCGCCGGTGCGCCCTGCTGATCCGCCGCCTGCACTGCGGTCATTGCCAGCGCCGCCAGCGTCGCAGCCGCCACACGTCCCCACTTCGCCGCCATGCGCAGCTCCTCTGAATCGTCCGAAGCGCGGATCATAGGGTGCACGGCGTGGAATAAGCAAGCACGCCCCCTCTTATCGCATGATGCTCACAATCTTTTGCTGCCCCGCGTGTCAAAATATTGCGTCTCGATGATAAAAACCGCCATCTAATGCCATCGGAGGAATTCATGCTTACCCGCCACATATCCAGCTTTGCGACGACCGGCGCGTCGGCACGGCGGCGCGGGAATCTGCGGCGCGCTGCGCTAGCGAGTCTCGCGGCCCTGTTGCTCGCCGGCTGCGTCCAGCCGTGGCAGCAGTTCCAGCAGGGCGCGGACGAATCCACCATCGTCGCGAAACTCGGCGCTCCTCGCGAAGTCTACGATCTGCCCAACGGCGGCAAACGCCTGATGTGGCCGACCCAGCCCATGGGCGAAACCACCACCGTCGCGGACATCGACGGCTCCGGCAAGATCGTCAGCGTGCGCCAGGTGCTGCAGCCCAACGAGTTCTATAAGGCTGAAATCGGCAAGTGGACCAAGAGCGACGTGCTGGTCAATTTCGGCCGTCCGGAGGAGACCTCGTACTTCCCGTTGATGAAGCGCGAGGTCTGGACCTATCGCTACCTGGAAGACAACGTCTGGTACATGATGTACAGCTTCTATTTCGACGATCAGGGCCTGCTGAGGACCACGCAGAAATCCCCCGATCCGCTGCACGATCCGGATCGGCGCAATTTCTTCTGAACCTCTGGCCGCGCGAGTCGCGCGTGAGTCCGGCAACCGGTTTTTCCGCCAAGCCGCCTTTTCGGGCGGCCTGTTCATTTATGGCGTAGGGCGAGGATTTTTGTAGCGCCGATTTTTGTTCGCACAGCAGGATTGTTTTCTGATAGAAAGGCAATCGTAAGGATAAGCGACGCTGCATCATGCTGCCTGCATCCCTTCGAGGCGAGCGTAACGGCAACGTCGAACTTGCTTGACTTCCGGAGCCGCTATCGATGAACCGCCCCAAACGCCTGCTGGTCGCCAATGTTGCCTGGGCTCATGAAACCGCCGCCCGCAACCCTGAGTTCTTTCGCGAGCTCGCGCGAGGTCAGAATCCCCATGTGCTGTGGATCGGCTGCTCGGACAGCCGCGTGCCCGCCGAAACGGTCACGCACTGCGAGCCGGGCGATCTGTTCGTACACCGCAATATCGCCAACCTCTTTCATCCCGACGACGACAACTCGACGAGCGTTCTCGAATACGCGGTACGGGTGCTCGAGGTCGGGCATGTGATCGTCTGCGGACACTACGGTTGCGGCGGGGTGCGCGCCGCGTTGCTGCCGCCCGAACCGGGTCTCAAACACGTGAATCGCCGCATCGCGCCGTTATGCGCGTTGGCCGTGCGTCATCGCGCCGAACTCGATGGTCATGACAATGAGCCCGCGCGCGTCAATCGCCTCGCCGAGCTAAACGTGCTCGAGCAGGTGCGCCAGTTGCGTGCGAGTCCGATCGTGCGGGAGGCGGATGCGCCACCGCTCGTGCACGGCTGGATCTTCTCGCTCGAGGACGGCCGCATCAAGGTGCTGACCTCCGGCTACCAGGCAGACGACGCCATGACCTGTACGGCGAGCGCACACAGCGCCGCGTAGCGCCGCGACGGGTTTCAACCGGTCCCGCTTTCTTCGCGTTCCTCGCACGCGCCGCATTCCACCCACCTGCACAATCAACATGAATCTTCGATCTTTCTTCAACACGTTTCAGCGCGATCTGCTGGCGGGCACAGTCGTATTTCTCGTAGCGCTGCCGCTGTGCCTCGGCATTGCCAATGCTTCGGGCGTCGCGCCGTTTGCAGGCCTCGTGTCCGGCATCGTCGGCGGACTGGTGGTGGCTGTGCTGAGCGGCTCACGGCTGAGCGTAAGCGGACCGGCGGCGGGTCTCGTCGTGATCGTCGTCGACGGGATCGCGCAACTCGGCAGCTTCGCGGCCTTCCTGCTCGCGGTGCTGCTGTCGGGCGTCATCCAGTTCGGTTTCGGCATGCTCAAGGCCGGGCGCTTTGCGGCCTATGTGCCGTCACCGGTCATCAAGGGCATGCTGGCGGCAATCGGCGTGCTGCTGATCGTCAAGCAATTACCGCTTGCGCTCGGCATGGCGGCCCCGCATACAGCGCCAGCCGCTGCGCAGTCCGCGGCGGCGATCGCGACGCCGCTCGGCTCGATCTCCGTGACTGCCGCCGCGGTCACCTTGCTGTCGATGGCCATTCTGATCGGCTGGGAAACCCGCGCGCTGCGCCGCTTCGCGCTGGTGCGGCTGATACCGGCGCCGCTGGCCGTGGTCTTGCTGGGCATCGGCTCGACGTTACTGCTAGGTCTGTTGACGCCCGCACTCGCACCACCCGCCGAACATCGCGTCGCACTGCCGCCGCTCGAATCGTTCGCGGCCTTGCAAGTGGCGCTGAAATGGGTCGACTTCGGCCCTCACTGCGCGCAACTTCTGAATCCCGACGTCTGGCGCGTGGCCATTACGCTGGCAATCGTTGCGAGTCTCGAAACGCTGCTGAGTCTCGAAGCGGTCGAGCAGATCGATCCACAGCGCCGGGCCGCACCGCCGGATCGCGAACTCAAGGCACAAGGGGTAGGCAATCTGATCGCAGGCGCAATCGGCGGCCTGCCCATCACCTCGGTGATCGTGCGCAGCTCCGCCAACGTTCATGCGGGCGCGCAGAGCCGGCTGTCGGCCATCATCCACGGCGTGCTGCTGCTCGTCAGCGTGTTCGCGCTCACCAGCGTCATCAATCTGATCCCGCTCGCCTGTCTCGCAGCGATCCTGATCTTCACCGGGTTCAAGCTGGCCAAGCCGTCGTTGCTCGTCGCCATCGCGCGGCAGGGCTTCGCGCCGTTTACACCCTTCATCGTCACGCTGGTGGGCGTGCTGGCGACCGATCTGCTGATCGGCATCGTACTCGGCATACTGTGCAGCGTGTTGCTCGCGCTCTATGCAAACCTGCGCAGCCCGATCATGCTCGCGCAGCACGGCGATCACTATCTGCTGTCGTTTCGCAAAGACGTGTCGTTTCTCGGCAAAGTGCCGCTCAAGCACTATCTGCAACAGATCCCGGACGGAGCGACGTTGATCGTCGATGCGACGCGAGCCGATTTCGTCGATCACGACGTACGCGAGTTGCTCGACACGTTTGTGGCCGATGCGCCGCGGCGCCAGATCGCCGTCGACGTGCGGCATCAGGTTCGGGCCCAGGCCCGCGCGGCCCGTGGCTGGTCGATGCGCCGGCCGGTGGCGGAGTAGCTGTGAAGCAGGCAAGCCGCAACTGGATCAGACGCTCGCAGTAAAAAAAGCCCTGTGCTTTTCACGGCACAGGGCTTCGTCTCGGTTCACAGCAGCAGATCAGGGCACCCTGCTTACACGCCTTCCGAGCGTTGCGGATTCAGCTTGTCGACGTTCGAATACAGCTTGTTGAGCGCCGAGATATAAGCCTTCGCGGATGCCGCGACGATATCCGGATCGGTGCCCACGCCGTTGACGATGCGCCCGCTCTTCGACAGCCGCACCGTCACTTCGCCCTGCGCCTGAGTGCCGGTGGTGATCGCGTTGACCGAATACAGCAGCAGCTCCGAGCCGCTGCCAACTTCCGTTTCAATCGCGTTGAGCGTCGCATCCACCGGGCCGTTGCCGCGCGCTTCGCCGGTCACTTCCTTGCCCTCGACCGTGAACACGATGCGGGCATGCGGTTGTTCGCCGGTTTCCGAATGCTGCGACAGCGACAGGAATTTGTAGTGCTCTTTTTCCTGCGCCTCTGCGGATTCTTCGGTGACGATCGCAATGATGTCTTCGTCGAAAATCTCCGCCTTACGATCGGCCAATTCCTTGAAGCGGGCAAACGCCGCGTTCAATTCGCCTTCGCTGTCAAGCGACACGCCGAGTTCCTGCAGGCGCTGCTTGAACGCATTGCGGCCCGACAGCTTGCCGAGCACGATCTTGTTCGCGCTCCAGCCCACATCTTCGGCACGCATGATTTCATACGTGTCGCGCGCCTTCAGCACGCCGTCCTGGTGAATGCCCGAGGCGTGCGCAAAGGCATTCGCACCGACCACGGCCTTGTTCGGCTGCACCACGAAACCGGTGATCTGCGAGACGAGCTTCGAGGCCGGCACGATCTGCGTCGTATCGATGCCGAGGTCGAGGCCGAAGTAGTCCTTACGGGTCTTCACCGCCATGACGATTTCTTCAAGCGAAGTATTGCCCGCGCGCTCGCCGAGACCGTTAATCGTGCACTCCACCTGACGCGCGCCGCCGATCTGCACGCCGGCGAGCGAGTTCGCCACCGCCATGCCGAGGTCGTTATGGCAGTGCACGGAGAACACCGCCTTGTCCGAATTCGGAATCCTCTCGCGCAGCGTCTTGACGAGCTGGCCATACAGTTCCGGCACGCCGTAGCCGACCGTATCCGCGATATTGATGGTCGTCGCACCTTCGGCGATCACGGCTTCCAGCACGCGGCACAGGAAATCCATATCCGAACGGCTGCCGTCTTCCGGCGAAAATTCAACGTCGTTGGTGAACTTGCGCGCAAAACGCACCGCCAGCTTCGCTTGCTCGAGCACCTGCTCCGGCGTCATGCGCAGCTTCTTTTCCATGTGCAACGGCGACGTCGCAATGAACGTGTGGATGCGGAAATGATCGGCCGGTTTCAGCGCGTCAGCGGCGCGCTGGATGTCCTTGTCGTTGGCGCGGGCGAGCGAACAGACGGTGCTGTCCTTGATCATCGAGGCAATCGTGTGGATTGCGTCGAAGTCGCCGTTCGAGCTGGCCGCGAAGCCGGCTTCGATGATGTCCACCTTCATGCGCTCCAACTGCTTGGCGATGCGGATTTTTTCTTCCTTCGTCATCGACGCACCGGGCGATTGCTCGCCATCGCGCAACGTCGTGTCGAAAATGATCAGTTTGTCTGCCATCTCGGGTCTCCTGGGAGGATTCGGTCAAATAAGGGGATCGAAAAACGGAATTCGGGTGTTTGCGCCACCGCTGGCGACGCCAAACAACGAACGAGGCAGACGGGGGGCGAAAACGATCAGCGCGGTAGGCGCGCTAGCGCTAGCACGCATAGCAGCGCGCCGGCTTGAAGAGACAGGAAGGGGAACTGGGAAGTAACCATCCGGTGACTATAGCGGCATTCGGAAAATCGCGCAATTGGCTCGACTCCTGCCCCAAAGCTGGGCAGGACGGCGTGCGCCAGGAAAAACGGCAGCCCGGGGGCTGCCGCTTCGCTCCTCCCCGCCCCTGCCGGCAAGCCACGCTCTGCGGGCCAGCAAACAGGACGGCGCGTCAGCGTTCGCGCTCTACCGAGCGGGCCGGATTGGCTCTGCCGCGCAATGTCTGATAGCCCCAGAACACATAGCCCGACAGGCCATACAGGACGAACAGGCCGAACAGCATCAGCGGCGGATCCGAGGACACCAGCACGAATGCCATCACCACCAGCAAGATCACGCCGAACGGCACCCGGTGCCGTACGTCGAGCGCCTTGCCGCTGTAGAACGGCGCGTTCGACACCATCGTCACACCGGCGTAGATGGTCAGCACGAAGGCGACCCACGGCAGCCAGACCAGCTTGACCGGCACACGGTTGTCGGTGGCGAGCCAGACGAAACCGGCGATCAGCGCGGCGGCGGCCGGGCTCGGCATACCCTGGAAGAAGCGCTTGTCGACCACGCCGATATTGGTGTTGAAACGCGCCAGACGCAGCGCCGCCCCCGAGCAGTAGACGAACGCTGCGAGCCAACCCCAGCGGCCCAGATCTTTCAGCACCCACTCGTACATGACAAGTGCCGGCGCGACGCCGAACGACACCATGTCCGAGAGGCTGTCGAACTGTTCGCCGAACGCGCTTTGCGTATGGGTCATCCGCGCGACACGGCCGTCCATGCCGTCGAGCACCATGGCGACGAAAATCGCGATCGCGGCGACCTCGAAGCGCACGTTCATGGCCTGCACCACCGCGAAGAAGCCGCAGAACAGCGCGGCGGTGGTAAACGAGTTGGGCAGCAGGTAAATACCGCGCTTCCTCAGAAACTGCTGGCGCGCAGCACGACGGTTGTCGAGCGGCAGCGCTTCCTGCACCATCGGCTTGTTGCGGCGAAACGGCCGCGGCTGCGGAGCAGCGTTGTTACGGGGACGACGCTTGAATGCGGCCATCGGAAAACCTCCTTTGCGCCGCTTTACAGTTCGAGTTCAGCCAGAATCGTCGACGACGCCGAAACCTTCTCGCCAATCGACACGCGCGGCCGGCTGCCCACCGGCAGATACACGTCGACGCGTGAACCGAAGCGAATGAAGCCGTAGCGCTGACCGCGCGTGAGCGGCTCGCCGGCTCGCACGTAGCAAAGAATGCGGCGGGCGATCAGGCCGGCAATCTGCACCGAGGTCACGGTATGGCCGCTGGCGGTTTCGATCACCAGCGCGTTACGCTCGTTTTCGGTGGACGCCTTGTCGACGGCGGCGTTCAGATACGCGCCCGGGAAGTATTCGACCTTCGAAATCGCGCCGTCCACCGGCGAGCGTTGCGAGTGGACGTTGAACACGTTCATGAACACGCTGATTTTCAGCGCTTCACGATTGGCGTACGGATCGTGTGCCGTTTCGACGGCCACGATGCGGCCATCGGCCGGGCACAGCACGGCGTTGGCTTGCGAGGGAATGGGGCGAGCCGGATCGCGGAAGAACTGCACGACGAAGATCAGCAGCAGCCAGAACGGCCAGGCAAAGCCGAATCCCGCGAAGGCATGGATCAACAACGCAACGACGGCCGCGATGGCGATAAACGGCCAGCCTTCGCGCGCGATGATCGGATGAGGGTAATTCATGGATGGATGAGCTTCTGTATTTTTGTAAAACCGTAGGATAGCAAAAGCCGCCCAGGGTTCAGCACCCTTGGGCGGCTTTTTGACATGCCAGGCGCGCGCGGCAGTCCGCCGCGCCGGACAAGAGTGAAGACCGGCTTAGTTCTTCGACTGGTCGACCAGCTTGTTCTTGGCGATCCACGGCATCATCGCGCGCAGCTTCGAACCGACCTGTTCGATCTGGTGCTCGGCCGTCAGGCGGCGGCGCGATTGCAGCGTCGGTGCGCCGGCCTTGTTTTCGATGATGAAGCTCTTCGCGTACTCGCCCGTCTGAATGTCGGTCAGCACCTGCTTCATCGCCTTCTTCGTTTCAGCCGTCACGATCTTCGGACCCGTCACGTACTCGCCGTATTCGGCGTTGTTCGAGATCGAGTAGTTCATGTTGGCGATGCCGCCTTCGTAGATCAGGTCGACGATCAGCTTCAGTTCGTGCAGGCACTCGAAGTACGCCATTTCCGGCGCGTAGCCCGCTTCCACCAGCGTTTCGAAGCCGGCCTTGATCAGGTCGACGGTACCGCCGCACAGCACGGCTTGCTCGCCGAACAGGTCGGTTTCGGTTTCTTCGCGGAAGTTGGTTTCGATGATGCCGGCACGGCCGCCGCCGTTCGCCGCTGCGTACGACAACGCGATGTCACGTGCTGCGCCCGACTTGTCTTGCGCGACGGCGATCAGGTGCGGCACGCCGCCACCTTGCGAGTACGTACCGCGAACCGTATGGCCCGGCGCCTTCGGTGCGATCATGATGACGTCCAGATCCGCGCGCGGAATCACCTGGCCGTAGTGAACGTTGAAGCCGTGTGCGAAGGCCAGCGCTGCGCCTTGCTTGATGTTGGCATGCACTTCCTTGGCGTAGACGTCGGCGATCTGCTCGTCCGGCAGCAGCATCATGACGACGTCCGCGCCTTTCACGGCTTCCGCCACTTCCTTGACCTGCAGGCCGGCGTTCTCAGCCTTGCTCCACGATGCGCCGCCCTTGCGCAGGCCGACCGTCACCTTCACGCCGCTTTCGCTCAGGTTCAGTGCGTGCGCATGGCCTTGCGAGCCATAGCCGATGATGGTGACCTGCTTGCCCTTGATGAGGGAGAGGTCGGCGTCCTTGTCGTAGAAAACTTTCATGTCTGTTCCTTGGCTAAATTCGGTGAAATCGATGAAATTCAAATTGCGTGGGTGCTGCATGGCCGGGTGAGTGCAGGCACTGCCCGGCCTCGATCGTCAAGAAAACGCCGGGCCGCCCCAAGTTTTCTTGACCCCCTCGGGGGGCCTGTCGCGTCGCGACAGGTTTGGGGGCGCTCTCCATCCGGCGTCAAACCTTCAGAATGCGTTCGCCGCGACCAATCCCCGAACTGCCCGTGCGGACCGTTTCGAGAATCGCGGTGGCGTCGAGCCCTTCAATGAAGGCATCGAGCTTGTCGCTCGCGCCTGTCAGTTCGATCGTATAGGTCTTTTCGGTGACGTCGATGATACGGCCGCGGAAGATATCCGACATCCGCTTCATCTCCTCACGTTCCTTGCCGACCGCCCTTACCTTGATCAACATCAGCTCGCGCTCGATGTGGGCGCCCTCGGTCAGGTCGACCACTTTCACCACCTCGATCAGGCGGTTCAAATGCTTCGTGATCTGTTCGATCACGTCATCCGAGCCAATGGAAACGATGGTCATGCGCGACAGCGAATGGTCTTCGGTCGGGGCCACCGTCAAGGTTTCAATGTTGTACCCGCGTGCGGAAAAGAGGCCGACCACGCGCGAGAGCGCACCCGGTTCGTTTTCCAGCAGGACGGAAATAATGTGTCTCATGATTTCGCTTCTTCCAGATGTTTTGTCGACGTATGCGAGCCGGTTCGCGCCGCTTCGTCCGCCCTCGCCTTTTGTGAAGGCGCGCAGGACGCAGCCGGCGCTACAGAACCGTCGTTATAGATCTTCCGAACCGAGCAGCATCTCCGTGATGCCCTTGCCGGCCTGAACCATCGGCCAGACGTTTTCGGTCGGATCGGTCTGGAAGTCGAGAAACACCGTGCGATCCTTCAGGCGCAGCGCTTCCTTCAGCGCCGGCTCGACGTCCGCGGTCTTTTCGATGCGCATGCCGACATGGCCGTATGCCTCGGCGAGCTTCACGAAGTCCGGCAGCGCATCCATATACGAATGCGAATAGCGCTTGCTGTATTCGATCTGCTGCCACTGGCGCACCATGCCCAGGTAGCGGTTGTTCAGCGAAATGATCTTGATGGGCGTCTCGTACTGCTTGCAGGTCGAGAGTTCCTGAATGCACATCTGGATCGAGCCTTCGCCCGTGATACAGAGCACGTCGTCGTCCGGGTGCGCCATCTTCACGCCCATCGCCGCCGGCAGGCCGAAGCCCATCGTGCCGAGGCCACCGGAATTGATCCAGCGGCGCGGCTTGTTGAAGCGATAGAACTGCGCCGCCCACATCTGGTGCTGGCCGACGTCCGAACACACGAAGGCATTGCCGTCGGTCAGTTCGTACGCCTTTTCCACCACGTACTGCGGCTTGATGATGTCGCTCTTGCGGTCGAACTTCAGGCAGTCTTTGGCGCGCCAGGCTTCGATGTCCTTCCACCAGTCGGCGAGCGCCGCGGTGTCCGGGCCGTGCTCGGCCGTCTGCAACTGCTCGATCAGCTCTTTCAGCACTTCCTTGACGTCGCCGACGATCGGAATGTCGACCTTGACGCGCTTGGAAATGGAGGACGGATCGATGTCGATATGGATGATCTTGCGCGGCCGCGACGCGAAGTGCGCCGGATCGCCGATCACACGGTCGTCGAAGCGCGCACCGATGGCGATCAGCACATCGCAGTGCTGCATCGCCATGTTGGCTTCGTATGTGCCGTGCATGCCGAGCATGCCGAGGAATTTCTTGTCGCTCGCGCGATAGCCGCCCAGACCCATCAACGTGTTGGTGACGGGGTAGCCGAGCAGATCGGCGAACTGGTTCAGCTCACGCGCTGCATCCGCGAGGATGATGCCGCCGCCGGTGTAGATATACGGACGCTTCGCGCCGAGCAGCAAGGACACGGCCTTGCGGATCTGGCCAGAGTGGCCCTTCGTCACCGGGTTGTAGGAACGCAGCGAAATGGTCTTGAGCGGTTCGTACT
Source organism: Paraburkholderia sp. SSBN10T (assembly GCF_056619545.1). NCBI lineage: Bacteria > Pseudomonadati > Pseudomonadota > Betaproteobacteria > Burkholderiales > Burkholderiaceae > Paraburkholderia > Paraburkholderia sp. SSBN10T. Next base: position 84,506 of record NZ_JBWQQI010000021.1, on the reverse strand, counting down.
GGCAAGGCGTCTTCGACACGTCTTTCGGAATGTCGATCAGCACCGGGCCGGGCCGGCCGGTGCGGGCGATATAGAACGCTTTTTTGACCGTTGCGGCGAGGTCGCGCACGTCCTTCACGAGGAAGTTGTGCTTCACGCAGGGACGCGTAATGCCGACCGTATCGCACTCCTGGAACGCATCCTGGCCGATCGCGGCGGTAGGCACCTGGCCGCTGATCACCACCAGCGGAATCGAATCCATGTAGGCGGTGGCGATGCCGGTCACCGCATTGGTGACGCCGGGGCCGGAAGTCACGAGACAGACGCCGACCTTGCCGGTGGAACGCGCATAGGCGTCGGCGGCATGGACTGCGGCTTGTTCGTGGCGCACGAGGACGTGCTGGAATTTGTCCTGCTTGTACAGCTCGTCGTAGATGTAGAGTACCGAGCCGCCAGGATAGCCCCAGACAAACTCGACGTCTTCGTCCGCCAATGCGCGCATGAGCACGGTGGCGCCGATAGAGTCAGTTTCGCGATGGGAAGTCGTATCCGACGTGGAGAATTCCGCGCTGGGCATATTCATCATTCACCTTTCGAATTTTCGGCAAAAAATTGATCGGGTGCTCTCTGCCGGGCTTGTGGCTCGGGTTCAAGCGGCGCGTCCACTTTGACAGGTGAGCTTCTTGGGCCACACCTCAAATGAGACAAGTCACTTATGTTGCGAACCGTCGAAGATATCTGTTGACGGCGGGCTGGTCAAGAAAATATTTCCGCGCTGCCTGCAACGATGTCGCGGAAAGGGTCGAAAAATTGCCATAAATTATCAATACGGCTGCGCGTTTTACCCCAGCGGGTCGAAAGTTTGTTAGCATCCGCCAGTTTTACGACAATTTCGATCGATTACGCGCACGCTCGCTGCGCCGACCCCCAACGGATGGCATCAGACAAGGAACTCGCCGATTTTCTGGCGGGCGTCGAAAGGCGCGCGTTCAAGCAGACGGTCTACGCCGTGCGGGACGACGACGCCTCGCTCGACATCGTGCAAGACGCGATGATCAAGCTCGCCGAAAAGTATGGCGACCGTCCAGCAGCCGAACTTCCGCTGCTGTTTCAGCGTATTCTGCAGAATGCGACACACGACTATTTTCGTCGGCAAAAAGTGCGCAATACCTGGGTCAGCCTGTTCTCGTCGCTCGGCAACGCCGAGGACGAAGAATTCGACCCTTTGGAGACATTCGAAGCACAAGAAGGCTCGGTAGGCGCCGAGAGTAGCGAGCAGCGGCTGGAGCGCGAACAAGTCTTACAGTTGATTGACGACGAGATCCAAAAATTACCGGCACGTCAACGGGAGGCGTTTCTCATGCGTTATTGGGAAGATATGGATGTCGCCGAGACTGCCGCCGCAATGGGCTGCTCCGAAGGCAGTGTGAAGACACACTGTTCGCGGGCCACTCATACGCTGGCGCAAGCGCTCAAGGCCAAAGGAATCACGCTATGAGCTCCTCTCTCGATACTAAAGAACTCGAGTTTGCAACGCAGATCCGCCGCGCGCTCGATGAAAACACTGCCAGCATTTCCCCCGCCGCCGTTGACCGGCTCGCCAAGGCACGCCGTACCGCGCTCGCCCGCAAAAAGTCCGAGCGGGTTGCCGCACCCGTCTTCGTGCCGGCCTTTGCCGGCGCCGCCGGGGTCCTGTCCGGCATGCCGCAGGCCGAAGCCCCGCAACGCCGTCGTTCGCCGCTGCGCCGCTTCGCGCTCGCCTGGCCGCTGGCCGCGCTGGTCGTCAGCCTGGTGGCGATCGCCTACTGGGAAGACCAGCAACGCACCGCTGAACTCGCCGATATTGACGCGGCCATGCTGAGCGACGACCTGCCGCTCAATGCCTATCTCGATCACGGCTTCAACGCGTATCTGTCGCGCGCGCACTGAGCGGGAGACTCTTCGGGTGAGTTACAAGCGCGGCCTCGCCGTTGTTTTCGGGTGCGCAATCGCGGCCCTGGTGTCGTTTGCCGCCACCTATCCACGCTTCTACCCGAGCGCCGCGAGCGTCGCCGCACCCAGTGCAAGCGCGCCTGCCAAGACCGTCGCGCCGGCCTTGGGCGTCGATCTGCCGGGCCTGCCTAGCACCAGCCCGCTGTCGTGGGCACGGCTCACCAACGCCGAGCGTGTTGCGCTGGCGCCGTTCGCCGGGGAGTGGGACAACTTCAGCGACGAACGTAAGCGCAAATGGATCAAGATCGCGTCGCGTTACTCGAAGTTGACGCCTGAACAGCAAAAAGGCCTGCAGGAGCGCATGACCGAGTGGGTTCGTCTGACGCCGGATCAGCGTCGTGTCGCACGCGAAAATTATCAGGTCTCGAAGGAACTGTCGCGCGAAGCCCGCGAGAAGGCTTGGAAGGCCTACCAGCAACTGCCGCCGGAACAGAAAGAGCGGCTCGCCGCCACCGAACGCAAGCGCCGGCCCACGGTCGTCAGCGCGCCGCCGTCGGGTAAAAGCGAGCTGAAGGACATCGAGCGCCTCGTCAACGAGCGCGAGCATGCGGCAAGCGGCGTCGTCGCCGCCAACGTGGCATCGGGCGCCGGCGCAGCCGTGCCGGTCGCACCGGCGCTTCCTACCACCGGCAGCTTTGTCCCCGCCACGCCGGTGCCGGTCTCGCCGCGCGAAGCGCCATCGATTTTCAACGGTTCGTAAGCACGGTGCGCCCGGCCCGCCGTCCTCCTATCGTGCCCTCCGCGCCCACCGTGCCGCCTTCGCTCACCCCACCCACGTCGCCCGCCCCCGCGCTGCCCGCCACGCCTTCGGTGCGCCGCCGGCTCGCGACGATGCTCTACGAAGCCGTGATCCTGTTCGGCGTGGTGTTCCTCGCCGGATATCTTTTCAGCACGCTCACGCAGCAACGCAACGGTCTGACGCATCACAATCTGCTGGCCGGCTGGATCGGTTTCGTGGTCGGCCTGTACTTTGTGTGGTTTTGGACCCACAGTGGCCAGACCTTGCCGATGAAAACCTGGCGGCTGCGGGTCGTCGCCGCAGACGGCTCGCCGCTCTCCGCGCCGCGGGCGATCCTGCGCTACCTGCTGGCCTGGCTATGGTTCCTGCCGCCACTGGCGCTGCATCCCCTTTTCGGCCTGTCGCTGCCGTACACGCTCGCGCTGGCGGCCGTATGGTTCGTGCTGTGGGCCGCTACTGGCCGGCTCGGCGCCAGCCGCCAGTTTCTGCATGACCGGCTCGCCGGCACACGCATCGTCGCCGTCAGCGCCCCTTCCGCGTAATAAGAACTTCTCGTGACTGTCACGGCACAGTCATGTGCGGATGGCGCAATACGGGCACTGCAACTCGACGCGTGAGCCATGGACCCCAACACGTCCGCGACTTCCTTGTTCCGCCAGACTGGCCCGAGCGTCGACCCCGTCGCTTTCCGGCCGGATTCCGCCTCTTTCGGCGCCGGCCTGCCGCTCCCGCTGCCGCCGCTCTCCTCGGACCCGCAACCCGGCCGTCACGACGACGATCACGAGGAACCGCACCGCTACCGGACGATCTGGCTGTCGGACATCCATCTGGGTTCGAGCGGCTGCCAGGCTTCGTATCTGCTCGACTTTCTGCGCCACAACGACTCGGAATATCTGTACCTGGTCGGCGACATCATCGACGGCTGGCAATTGAAGAAAGGCTGGTACTGGCCGCAGGCTCACAACGACGTCGTGCAGAAGATCCTGCGCAAGGCCCGCAAGGGCACCCAGGTGGTCTACATCCCGGGCAACCACGACGAAGCGGCGCGCCAGTTCTGCGATCTCGCCTTCGGCGACATCCACGTGCGCGGCGAGGCGTTCCACACCACGCTGGCCGGCAAGCGCCTGTGGATCGTGCACGGCGACCTGTTCGACGGCGTGATCCAGCACGCCAAATGGCTCGCCTATCTCGGCGACACGCTCTACACGCTGATCCTCGTGCTGAACCGCTGGTTCAACCGCATCCGCAGCCGCCTCGGCTTTCAGTACTGGTCGCTGTCGCAGTACCTCAAGCACCAGGTGAAGAATGCGGTGAACTTCATCTCCTCGTTCGAACGCGTGATGACCGACGAAGCGCGCCGCCGCGGTTGCGACGGCGTGGTCTGCGGCCATATCCACAAAGCCGAGATTCGCGACATCGACGGCGTACTCTATTGCAACGACGGCGACTGGGTCGAAAGCCTGTCGGCGCTCGTCGAAACCTTCGAAGGTGAGCTCAAGGTGATCTACTGGACCGTGATGCGCGCGCCCGAAGTCCGGCCGCAAAAGGCCCGGGCGACCGCGTAGGGGCCATGTAGCACCCGCAGTCCTCTCTTAACTTCTATTGGGCCAAAACCGATGAAGATCATGATCGTCACCGATGCATGGGAGCCGCAGGTCAACGGCGTGGTACGCACGCTGAAGAACACGACCCGCGAACTCACCGCGCTTGGCCACCGCGTCGACCTGTTGACGCCGCTCGAATTCAAGACGATCCCCTGCCCGACCTACCCCGAGATCCGCCTTTCGCTGTTCCCGAAGCGCAAGCTGCGCGAGCGCATCGATGCATTCGCACCGGACGCGCTGCACATCGCCACCGAAGGCCCGCTCGGCATGGCTGCGCGCGCCTATGCGATCCAGCACAAGCTGCCGTTCACGACGGCCTACCACACGCGCTTTCCGGAATACGTGCAGGCGCGCTTCGGCATTCCGCTCTCCGCCACCTACAAGTTTCTGCACTGGTTCCACAAGGCATCGCTGGCGGTGATGGCGCCGACGCCGGTCGTCAAGGCCGACCTCGAAAAATTCGGCTTCACGAATGTGGTGCTGTGGACGCGCGGTGTCGACCTCGAGATCTTCCACCAGATGGATTCCAAGGTACTCAACACGGCACGCCCGATCTTCCTGTACGTCGGGCGCGTGGCGGTGGAAAAGAACGTCGAAGCGTTCCTCAAGCTCGATCTGCCCGGTTCGAAATGGGTCGCCGGCGAAGGCCCGGCGCTGGCCGAGCTGAAGTCGCGCTATCCGCAGGCGAACTATCTGGGCGTGCTGACCCAGGCCGAACTCGCCAAGGTGTACGCCGCCGCTGACGTGTTCGTGTTCCCGAGCCGCACCGACACCTTCGGCCTCGTGCTGCTCGAAGCGCTCGCCTGCGGCACGCCGGTTGCGGCGTATCCGGTCACCGGCCCGATCGACGTGCTGGGCGACGGCGGCGCCGGCGCGATGAACGAAGACCTGCGCGAAGCCTGCCTCGAAGCGCTGAAGATCGACCGCGCCCATGCGCGCGCATGGGCCGAGCGCTTCTCGTGGAAGGCCGCTTCCGAGCAGTTTGCCAACCATCTGAAGCCGCTGCCGCGGCCCTCGTTCAGCGAGGAGAGTGCGGCCGCGTGACCCGCCCCGCCAAGCCGCCCATGCGAGCAAGAGCCTCCAGCGTCCGGCGCACGCCGCACCGCGCGCTGCGTTCCGTCGACACCGAAGCGACCGGCATCGATCCGTTCGACGACGTGCACGAACACGGCGCGCCGCCCGCGGCGGACGGTACGTTCGACAGCGTGCGGCGTGCCCGCCCGCTGTCGCACGACACCTCCCCGGCCTCGGCTGCTAACCACACAGACCCGGCTCACCATCACGACGCCCACGAGCCGCTCGGCCCCGACGATCCCCTCGCACCGCTGCCGTTCAATCCCTATAAGGGCAATCGCGGCATCACGCGCGCGTGGCATGCGATGAAAAATTCGCTGGCGGGCTTTCAGGTGGCGATCCGCGAGGAAAGCGCGTTCCGCCAGGAGCTGACGCTCGCGGCCATCCTCGTGCCGTGTGGCCTGATCGTGCCGGTCGATCCGGCGGGACGCGTGCTGCTGCTCGGCTCGGTCCTGCTGGTGCTGATCGTCGAACTGTTAAATTCGAGCGTCGAAGCCGCGATCGACCGCATCTCGCTCGAGCGGCACGAGTTGTCGCGGCGCGCCAAGGACCTCGGCAGCGCAGCCGTGATGGTGGCGCTCGGCATGTGCGTGATGACGTGGGCGCTGATTGTCGGCCCTCTTGTGGTGCATTGGATCAAAGCGTGGCTGTAGCACCGGCAGCAGGCTGATAGTCCAGGCAAGAAGGCACGTGCGAACCGTCACGGCGTGAAAACCCTGAGTTCGGCCTGGGTATGAGAACGGTCGGTTTATAATCGACCGATACACTTACATACCAACCGCGTCAGGGTGGACCACGCAGTCGCGCGGCCAACCCGGCGCTATCTCAGGGCCGGACGACATGGAAGCCAAACCTCCCCGCCGCACCCGCGAACGGATTCTCGAACTGTCGTTGAAGCTTTTCAACGAGATCGGCGAGCCGAACGTCACGACGACGACGATCGCCGAGGAAATGGAAATCAGTCCGGGCAACCTGTACTACCACTTCCGCAACAAAGACGACATCATCAACAGCATCTTCAGCCAGTTCGAGCAGGAGATCGAAAAACGTCTGCGCTTTCCGGACGATCACCGCGCGACGATCGACGAGATGTGGTCCTACCTGCAGTACATGGTCGATTTCACGTGGCGCTACCGTTTCCTGTACCGCGACCTGAACGATCTGCTGGCGCGTAACCGCACGCTGGAGACGCACTTCAAGCAGATCATCAGCCACAAGGTGCGCTTCGCGAGCCAGTTCTGCGACCAGTTGGTCGCAGACGGCGAAATGGTGGCGACGCCCGACGAGCTGCACGTGATTGCGACCAATGTCGGCGTGATCGGCACGTACTGGCTGTCGTACCAGTTCGTGATGAATCCGCGCAAGTACAACGAACAGGAAGCGATCCGCGCCGAACTGCATCAGGTCAGCGTACAGATCGTTTCGCTGATGGCGCCGTACCTGCGCGGCCGTTCGCGGCAGATCTTCGACGACCTCATTTCGGGCAAGCTGCCCAAGCGCGAGTTCTACGACTACCTGCCGCCCAAGGAAGGCGCGGCGCCGCGCAACGAACCGAAGGACGTCTGAACATGAAGTCGGTGTGCGTGTACTGCGGCTCCTCCGACGGGGCCAAACCGCTCTACGCGGAAGCCGCGCGCGGCTTCGGCCGTGCGCTCGTCGAGGCCGGTCTGGCGCTCGTCTACGGCGGCGGCAGGGTCGGCCTGATGGGCGTGATCGCCGACGAGGTGATGGCCGCGGGCGGCCGTGCGATCGGCGTGATTCCCGAGTTGCTCGTCAACAAGGAAGTCGGCCACAACGGCTTGACCGAATTGCATGTGGTGCCCGACATGCACCAGCGCAAGAAAATGATGGCGGACCTCTCGGACGCGTTCGTCGCGATGCCCGGCGGCGCCGGCACGCTCGAAGAGCTGTTCGAGGCCTACACGTGGGCGCAACTCGGCTATCACCAGAAACCGGTGGCGCTCCTCAATATCGACGGCTACTTCGATCCGCTGATCTCCATGCTCGAACATACGGTGCAGGAAGGCTTCATGCGCCGGACCTACTTCGACATCCTGCAGATCGATGCCGACCCGGCAGGCCTGATCGCCAGATTGCGGGCCTATCGGCCGCCGCCGAAAGACAAATGGGCCGATAACCGCGACGCGAATTGAGCATCGCCCAGGATCGCCCTGCAAGGTACGGCGCTGCGCCGCGCTGAGCAACCGGTTACACGACAGAAGGCAACCATGACAAAAGTCGTTCTGATTACGGGCGCAAGCCGCGGCATCGGCCGCGCGACGGCGCGTTTGCTGGGCGCACGCGGCTGGTCGGTCGGCGTGAACTATGCGCACAACGAAGCCGCTGCGCAGGAAACCGCCGCCGAAGTGGGACGCGCCGGCGGGCATGCCCGCGTGATCCAGGGCGACGTGGCGCAGGAAGCGGACGTGATCGCCATGTTCGACGCCGTGGAGCACGCCTTCGGGCGGCTCGACGCGCTGGTGAACAACGCCGGCATCGTCGCCCCGTCCATGCCGCTCGCCGAGATGGACGCCGCACGCCTGAAGCGCCTGTTCGACGTCAACGTGCTGGGCGCCTATCTGTGTGCCCGTGAAGCCGCGCGGCGCATGTCGAAAGACCGGGGCGGCGAAGGCGGCGCGATCGTCAATCTGTCGTCGGCGGCGTCGCGCCTCGGCTCGCCGAACGAATATGTCGACTACGCGGGCTCGAAAGGCGCCATCGATACCCTGACCATCGGTCTTGCCAAGGAACTCGGCCCGCAAGGCGTGCGGGTCAACGCGGTGCGGCCGGGTCTGATCGACACCGAGATTCACGCGAGCGGCGGCCGTCCCGACCGTGCGGCGGTGCTCGGCTCGCAAACGCCGCTGGGCCGCCCAGGCAGTGCCGAGGAAGTCGCCGAGACCGTCGTCTGGCTGCTGAGCGATGCTGCCTCGTACGTGAACGGCGCGCTTCTCGACGTGAGCGGCGGCCGGTAGGCGGTGGCGCGGAGCCTATAACGGGACACGCGCTGACGGGAGGATCTGGACCGGCATGACGGCGCGGCACGGCCGCCGTTCAGAACGTCGAACCCGGCTTGCTCAGAAACGCGCACTCTTCCTCAGTGGAGGGCCGCCCGAGCAACGCGTTGCGATGTGGAAATCGCCCGAAGCGCTCGATCACCGCCGCATGCCTGAGCGCCGAGCGGTAATAGCTCGCACCCGCCGGCTCGGCTTCGAACGGTTTGAACAAACGCAGCGAGTCGTGCTGGCTAGCCGGCGTTTCATCGTGTTCGAACGGCAGATACGCGAAGGCACGATGAAACAGGTCGGGCAGCAAAAGATCCGCGCCGCTTGCGATCATTTGCCTGGCGATCCTCAAGGCATGCGCGTCGGCCGCAAACGCGCGTGCAGCGCCGCGATAGAGATTGCGCGAGAACTGGTCGAGCACGATGACGAGCGCCAGTGCACCCAGCGGTGTGCAAGTCCACGTGTCCAAAGCGCCCTGCACCGCCGCCGCGTGCAGCGCGCCGAAGCGCTCGCGCAACATGGCGTCGAACGCGGCATCGCGCTTGAACCATGCCTTTCTGTCCTGCCCATAGGTTGCGGAACCGGGCGCGCCGAACCAGCAGTCGAGCACCGCTCGGGCGGGCGCGTCGAGTGCGGCGTAGTCCGTTGCCGCGTCGTAGGTTACGGGATCGGATGAACCTGCATCGTCGCTACCCGGTGCACGCGTCTTCATCGTTCAAGCCCCATTCTCGCTTCCGGTCTGCTGCAAAAAGTCATTGCGACGGCAGCACTCTTCCCGTCAATCCGGCCGGTTGCGCATCCAGTCAGCCGTTTCGAAGAACGAGTGCAGCAGGCGTTCGCGCAGCGGCTCCGAAAGTCCCACGTCTTCCATCGCCCACGCCATGCAGCGCAGCCACTGGTCGCGCTCGCTCGACGCAATCGGAAACGGCAGGTGCCGCGCGCGCAGCCTCGGGTGGCCGAAGCGGCTGATGTAGTGATCCGGCCCGCCTAACCAGCCGCACAGAAACCAGAAGAATTTGTCGCGCGAACCCTCGAGGCTCGGCGGATGCAGGGCGCGAATGCCCGCGAATTCAGGCTCAAGGTCCATCAGGTCATAAAAACGGTCGATGAGTTCGCGCACGCGCGCCTCGCCGCCCACCAGTTCGAAGGCCGTCGGTTGGGCCGGCGCTTCGTCGATCGGATCGGTCATACGATTAACTGCAATCTGCAAAAGGAATCAAAAGAAGGAACGCAGTGACGTTCCGGCTGTAGCGCCGCTGATGTGCCCCGCTCATGGGCCGCGAACGTGCTGCTCAGGCGTCGCGCAGCGACTGCAGCGCGGGCCGCGCCAGCACGTGACGCAAGCTCAGCCAGCCGCCCACCCCCGCGCAAGCAATCCCTGCCGCGATGCCGGCCGGCAGCAGCCATGGGTCGAAGTTCAGGTAGAAGAAAAACACCCGGGTGGCCAGTTGCCAGCCGATCACCTGCGCACCCACCGCGGCCATCAGCCCAGCCAGCGCCCCCACCGCAACGAACTCCGCCACCTGCACGGCGCGCACTTGCTGGTGCGAGGCGCCGAGCGCGCGCAGCAGCGCGGATTCTCGCATACGCTCGTCACGCGTGCCGGCGAGAGCCGCGTACAGCACCAGCACGCCGGCTGCGAGCGTGAAGGCAAACAGGAACTGCACCGCGCCGATCACCTGCTCGAGCATGCGCTGCATCTGCGCGAGAATCGGGCCGACGTCGATCACGGTGAGGTTCGGATAGGCGGCGATCAAGCCGTCGATGGTCGTGCTCTTCTGCGGCGGCAGGTGAAAACTCGTGATGAAGCTGGCCGGGAAATCCTGCAGCGCGGCGGGCGGCATCAGCACGAAAAAGTTGACCTTGAACGAACCCCAGTCGAGCTTGCGCACGCTGGTCACGGGCGCGTCGATCTGCAAGCCGGTCACGTCGAAGCGCAGCGTGTCGCCGGGCTTCACATGAACCAGTTTGGCGAGACCTTCCTCGATCGAGATCTGCGGCGTCTTCGTATCGCCGTACCAGTCGCCCGCCACGATGCGGTTGTCATCGGGCAGGCTCGTCGTATAAGACAGGTTGAATTCGCGGTCGACAAGGCGCTTCGCGTCGTCGCTCTTGTACTGGTCGGGATTGACGGGCTTGCCGTTGATGGAGAGCAGGCGGGCGCGCACCATCGGCGCGAGCGCGACGTCCGGCACGCCGTGGGTCGTCAGGTACTGCGTGACGCCCGCGCGCTGATCAGGCTGGATGTCGATGATGAACTGGTTCGGCGCATCGGGCGGCGTCGATTTACGCCAGCCGTCCACCAGATCGTTGCGGGTCATCGCGATCAGCAACAGGCACATCAGGCCGATCCCGAGCGCGGTGATCTGCAGCGCGCTCGCGCTGCTGCGCCGCTCGAGCGAAGCCAACGCGTAACGCCAGCCAATGCCCAGATTGAAGCGCTCGCTGCGCACGATGCGCGAGCCGCCCCACAGCGCGACCCGGGCGAGCGCGGCGAACACCAGCATCCCGCCGGCAAAGCCGCCGGCCACGATTCCGCCCAGTTTCAGTTCGCCGGCTGCCACGATCAGAAGCCCCGCGAACAGCACGATCCCAAGAGCGTACGCGGCCCAGGCCGTGCGCGCTTCGTCGCCCCACTCGCGGCGCAGCACACGGACCGGCGGCACGCGCGTCAACGGCAACAGCGGCGGCAAGGCGAAACCCAGCAGCAGCACCAGTCCGGCCGCGATGCCTTCGAGCGCGGGCCACACCGTGGGGTACGGCAGCACCACGTCGATCAGGTTGCCGAGCCAGCTCAGCAAGGCCAGATGGCCGGCATAGCCGAGCAGCACGCCGAGCGCTCCGCCAATCAGACCCAGGCCAACGAACTCCAGCAGGAACAGCGAACGCAGCGTGCGCTGGCTGACGCCCAGACAGCGCATCGCCGCACAGCCGTCCAGATGGCGTCGCATGTAGCGGTGGGCCGCCATCGCAATCGCGACGGCCGCCAGCATCGCCGTCAGCAGCGAGACGAGCGTCAGGAAATGTCCGGCCCGGTCGAGCGTCTCGCGCACCTGCGGCTGGCCGTCCTTCAGCGATTCGAGCGCGACGCCGCGCATCTTGCCGTCGTCGACGCGGGCGTGCGCGAAGGCGGCGAACTTCTCGACCGGCGCGCGGGGACCGGCCACCAGCAGCCGGTAGGTGACGCGGCTGCCGAACACGATCAGGCCGGTCGAAGCGACTTCGTCTTCACGCAGCATCAGACGCGGCGAGAAATTGACGAAACCGAAGCCTCGATCCAGTTCGCGCGTGATGATCGCACCGACCGTGAACGCGCGGTTGCCGACCTTCACGCTATCGCCGACATGCACTTTCAGCGCATCGAGCAGCGCCTGGTCCACCCAGACCGTGCCGGGTGCGGGAATGCCCTGGGCCGGATGATCGGGTGCGCCGGGCGCCGTCGTGATGCGCAACGCCCCGCGCAGCGGATACGCCGGCGACACCGCCTTGAGCGCAGCCAGCCGCGAGACCGGCTGCGCGCTGGTGCTGCTGATCATGCTGGGGAAGATGGCGGTGGTCGCCATTTGCAGACCGAGCGCTTTGGCTTCGGCGCTGAATTGCGGATCGACGGGGTGATCGGCGCGCACGATGAAATCGGCGCCGATCATACGCCGGGCATCCCGTTCGAGCCCCTGATGCAGGCGGTCGGCGAGGAAACCGACGCTCGAAAGAGCGGCCACCGCCAGCACCAGCGCGAGCAGCAGCATCGTCAGTTCGCCGGCGCGCCAGTCGCGCCCGGCCATGCGCGCCGCCTGACGGAACAGATCGGCCCAGCTAAAACGCCGCTTCGGCGCAACCCGCCCAACCGGCATTGCCGGCGCCGACGAAACCCTTACCTGATCGCTCAATCGTGCCGGCTCCTGACGAGACGCGAGACCATGTGCGTCGCCATGCCCCGAAAGCCGCCCTGCACGCCGCGCCACAGACGCGGCAGCGCCCAGCTCGCGAGCACGAGAAAGCCGACCAGCAGCAGCAGGAACAGCACGGGCACGAAGAGCGCCAGCAGCAGGCCGCCGAACACGAGTCCATCCTCGGCCGTCGAGGTGACCACATTCGACACCGGTTCAGGCGACAGATTGATCAGTGCACGCGTGCCGGCCTTGGCCAGATGCGCGGTGCCGGCCAGCGTGCCGCCTGCGAGCGCGGCCACGGTCAGGAGCGCCGGATCGGCATGGCCGAGCGCACCGGCGGCCAGCACGGCGCCGGCGGGAATACGGATAAAGGTATGGATGGCGTCCCACAGCGAATCGAACGCAGGAATCTTGTCGGCCAGAAATTCGGTCACGGTCAGCGCGCCGGCGACCCCGATCACCCACGGCGAAGCGAGCACGGACAAGGTATCGGGCAAGTGGATCAGGCCGAGTCGCGCAAACACGCCGGCGACCAGGACCGTGAGATAGAGGCGCAGGCCGCTGCCCCAGGACAGGCCCGCTGCAAGCGAAAGTGGTTCAAGCATGGCCGCCTCCAGGCGCGCTGCGCGTGCCGCGCGCTTCGACCTTCGGAGCACGCCCCTGCGCCGAAGCCGCCAGACCCGCGCCAAGCCGGACGCGGGACAAGTTCAAATTGAGATTGACTTGATTATAGCCACGTTAATTCGCAGACCGCAGAGCAGACTGCAATTTGAGGCTCTAATACGCCAATGACGTCAGTGGCCGGAAGAAAGTTTCAGTCCGATCAGGCCGACCACGATCAGCGCCGCGCTCGCCACCCGCGCCGCCGTCAACGCTTCACCCATTATGACGATGCCAAAAATAAACGCGCCCACTGCGCCGATCCCGGTCCAGACGGCGTAGGCGGTGCCGAGCGGCAACTGGCGCATCGCCATGGCGAGCAGCACGAAGCTGCCGAGCGCGGTCACCACGGTGAACACGGACGGCCACAGACGGGTAAAGCCTTCGGAAGTTTTGAGACCGGCGGCCCACGCGACTTCGAGCAAACCGGCAATCAGCAGAAGAATCCAGGACATGAGACGACTCCATGGGTTAGATGGGGCCGTCCCCGTTCGATGCGAATGCGTAAGGTCGTCCTTACGTTCTGTAATTATATCAAGATAAGGCGGTGCTCAGGACGCCCCGACCAGCCGGTATCCAACCCCCGTTTCGGTCACGATATGCTCCGGCTGCGCCGGATCGCGTTCCAGCTTCTGCCGCAAATGCGCCATGTAGATGCGCAGGTAGTGGTGACTTTCCACATGCGACGGTCCCCACACGTCGCGCAGCAACTGGCGGTGTGTCAGCACGCGGCCCGCATGCCGCACGAGGGTGGCGAGCAGCCGGTACTCGATCGGCGTCAGATGGACCGGCGCGCCCTCGCGGCTCACCTGGCGCAGCGCCAGGTCGACCGTCACCGCGCCGAAATGCACCTGCGGCGATTCGTTGGCGCCACCCTGGTTGCGGCGGCGCATGTGGGCGCGAATCCGCGCCATCAATTCCGAGACGCCGAACGGCTTGGTCAGGTAGTCGTCGGCGCCGGCGTCGAGCGCGGCCACCTTCTCGGTCTCCTGGGTACGCGCCGACAGCACGATGACCGGCAGATCGCTCCAGCCGCGCAGTTCGCGGATCACGTCGAGTCCGTCGGTGTCGGGCAAGCCCAGATCGACGATCACGAGATCGGGTTTGCGGGTGGCGGCTTCGACGAGCCCCTGCTTGCCGGTCTCGGCGTCGTGGACGACGATGCCCTCGCCTTCCAGCGAGGCACGCACGAAACGGCGAATCTGTTTTTCGTCTTCGATCAGGACGACGGTGATGCTCGGGTCACTCATGGATGGGCTTCGAAGTCTGCTTAGGGGACAACTCGGGTGTCGAATCAAGTGACGACTCAGGCGCCAGCTTAGGTGACAATTCGGGCGACGTCTCAGGGATCAAGCCGGGCACCGCCGCGCCAGCCGGTTCATCCTGCGCGGCGACGGGAGCAGCAACTGCACGCGCTTCATGCGGACCATGCGGCAGCATCTCGTCTGCATCATCGATCTCGGACTCGTCTTCCAGCACTTCAGGCGCGGGCGGCGGGGTTTCCACCGGCAGGTCGAACCAGAAGCGCGCGCCCTCGACATGGCCGTCGCGCGTCATCCGGTTCAGTGCGCCAATGGTACCGCCATGCGCTTCGACAATGGCGCGGCAAATCGCGAGGCCCAAACCGATACCCGGCTTGGCCGACTCTTTCTCGCCCCGGGTAAATTTCTCGAACACCCGCGCTTCCATGCCGACCGGCAGCCCCGGACCGGTATCGTCGACGGTGACACGCACGAACGGCTTGCCGTCCTCCTCGATCACCTCCGCACCGATCGTGAGCGGCGTATCGGCCGGCGTGTACTTGGCCGCGTTCTCGAACAGGTTCGAGAAGAGCCGCTCCATCAGCACCGCGTCGAGTTGCAGCAGCGGCAAGTCAGGCGACAGTTTCACCTGCACCGGATGCTGGGCAAGCACCCGCCGGCAGGCGCGCAGCGCGGCGCCCACCGTCTCCTCGAGCAGCGACCACTGGCGGTTCAGTTGCAGGCCGCCGGCCTGCAGGCGCGCCATGTCGAGCAGGTTGGTGACGATGCCGGTCATGCGCAGCGCCTCTTCGTGGATCGCCTCGACGAGATCGTCGCCGGGCTGCTTGACCGCCTGGCCTTCGCGGCTCTGCGCGAGCATCGACGAGAAGCCCACAATCGTCGTGAGCGGCGTGCGCAGGTCATGCGAAATCGCCGACAGCAGCGAATTGCGCAAGCGCTCCGACTCCATGTTGACGAGTGCGTCGCGCGCGATGTCGACGTAGTGCACCCGCTCCACGGCAAGCGCAATCTGGGCGGCAAACGCGTCGAGCATGCGCTGCTGCTCCGGCACGTCGAGTTCGTGCTTGTCGCGCATCACCACCGCCAGCACGCCGCGCGTGCGCATCGGCGCCTTCAGCGGCAGATACAGCGCCGCGGCGGCAGGCAGCGTGTCGGTACCATGGCCGGCCGGCTTCTGCTGGTCGTAGACCCATTGGCCCACGTCGATATCGAGCGCTTCGCCTTCCAGCGTGATCGCCGCGTCCGGGTCCTCGATCTTCTGCTTCACCTGATCCGCGCTATCCGGCAGCAGGATCGCCACGCGCGCGCCGAACACCTCGCTCACATGACGGCTGCCGATACCGACGATCTGTTCCATCGTCAACGCCGCGGCCAGTTCGCGCGCCATCGCATACATCGCGCCGGTGCGCTGCTCGCGGCGCCGCGCCACGCTCGCCTCGCGGCGCAGGCTTGAGGTCAGATGGCTGATCACGAGCGAGGTGAGCAGCATGCTGAAGAAGGTCAACAGATACTGCGTGTCCGACACCGAGAACGACATGCGCGGCGGCACGAAGAAGTAATCGAAGGCCGCCACGCTCACAAACGACTGCACCACCCCCGGTCCGCGCCCCAGCTTCACGGCGGTGAAAATCACCCCGAGCAGGTACAGCATCACCAGGTTGGTCAGATCGATATGGGCGAACAACTGGCTGGCCACCACCGTGATGCCCAGGCAGATGGTCAGCGCCCAGCCGTATGCGCCCGGCGGCGAGCGGCGTTCGCGCGCCGCGGTCAGCGCCTCGCGCCAGGCGTTCGCGCCTTCGTCGCGGGTGGTGCGGCGCTCGAGGCCGTCGCGCTCCGAGGTCGCGCGAATCAAGGTCAGATCGAGGTCGCCCGCGCGTTCGGCGATGCGGTCGCCGAGCGGGCGGCGCAGCAGGCGCGCGAGGCCGGTGCGGGACGAAGCGCCCGCCACCAGCTTCGAGACGTTGCGCACCCGGGCGTAGCCGATCAGCGCCGCGACGGCGTCGGCGCCCGCCAGCGTAGCCGTTTCCGCACCGAGTTCGGCCGCGAGCCGCAAGGCATTCAGCGTGCGCTCGCGGCGCGCGTCGGGCAGGCGTTGCAGCTTCGGCGTTTCGACATACACCGCGAGCCAGTCGGCTTTCAGGCTGGCGGCAAGACGTGCCGCCGCACGCACCAGGATCGGCGCTTCCGGACCCGGCC
This sequence comes from Paraburkholderia sp. SSBN10T, assembly GCF_056619545.1. NCBI lineage: Bacteria > Pseudomonadati > Pseudomonadota > Betaproteobacteria > Burkholderiales > Burkholderiaceae > Paraburkholderia > Paraburkholderia sp. SSBN10T. Next base: position 68,102 of record NZ_JBWQQI010000021.1, on the reverse strand, counting down.
CGATGCAGACCAGCAAGCGCTCGCGCGCCTGCCAGATGCGCTGGATCGAACGGTCGGCGCGGTACTCGCGCATCTGCGCATCGACGCGGTCGGCGGTGCGGCGCAACGCCAGCTCGCGCAGCGCGATCAGGTTGCCCTTGCGAAAGAAGTTGCGTACCGCGCGCTCGGCCTGCTGCGCCATGTAGACCTTGCCGTCGCGCATGCGATCGAGCAGTTCCTCGGCCGGCAAGTCGACCAGCGTGACTTCGTCGGCGCGATCGAACACGCGGTCAGGCACGGTCTCCCACACGCGGATGCCGGTGATCTGCCCGACCACGTCGTTGAGGCTCTCGAGGTGCTGGACGTTGACTGTGGTGTAGACGTCGATGCCCGCATCGAGCAGCTCGTAGACGTCCTGCCAGCGCTTCAGATGGCGTGCGCCCTGCACGTTCGAATGCGCGAGTTCGTCGACGAGGATCAGTTGCGGCTTGCGGGCCAAGGCGGCGTCGAGATCGAACTCGGCAAGCTTGCGGCCACGGTATTCGAAATGCGCGAGCGGCAGCACATCGAGACCTTCGAGCAGCGCCGCGGTTTCGCTGCGGCCGTGTGTCTCGGCAATCCCGACCACCACATCCACGCCTTCGTCGCTGCGCCGCCTGGCGGCCTGCAGCATCGCGTACGTCTTGCCCACTCCGGCCGACGCACCGAAGAATATCTTCAGCTTGCCGCGCTGGCGTTTTTCTTCGTCGCGTTGCAGCTTGTCGAGCAACTCGTCTGGATCGGGTCGATTCATGCGTTGTGGTTAAGATTCTGTTCGATGTCAGCCTCAGTGGGACCACGAGACTGCATCTGGTACATGGTGGCACGGTAGCGGCTGCGCCGCAAATGGCAGCCACCGCGATGGCGGTCACCGCAAACGGTGGCCCGCGCAACACCGCGTCACAAATGGCAAGGACGGCGCCACCCCGGGCGCCGTCCTTGCCCTCCCTCACTCGCCTAGCCTTGATGCGCGGCGTCGAGTGTGAGATTCAGTTGCAACACGTTGACGCGTGCTTCACCGAACACGCCGAACTGACGACCGCTCGTGTAGCGGTCGACCAGCGCCTGCACATCATTCGGCGACATCTTGCGCGCCTTGGCCACGCGTTCGACCTGGTAAGCCGCCGCAGCCGGGGTGATCTCCGGATCGAGGCCGCTAGCCGACGAGGTCACGAGGTCGACCGGCACCGGCTTCGACATGTCGGTACCCGCCGCCTTCAACGCATCGATACGGCCTTTGATTTCATCGGCCAGTGCCGGGTTGGTCGGCCCGAGGTTCGAGCCGCCCGAGTTCGCGGCGTTGTACGGATTCGGGCTGGTGGCCGACAAACGACCCCAGAAGTACTGCGGCGCGTCGAACTGCTGGCCGATCAGCTTCGAGCCGACCGCCTTGCCGTTCTGTTCGATGATGCTGCCGTTGGCCTGATCGTGGAACGCGGTCTGGCCGACGGCCGTTATCACGGCCGGATAAGCGAGTCCTGTGATGGCTGCCAGTACGGCAAAGATCACGATAAGCGGACGAAAAAGTTTCATGATTGGCAATCCTTTTAGACGCGTCCGGCAGGCAACGCTGCCGGACGCAGCCTGTTAAACCCAGCCGAACGCGGCCAGCACCATGTCGATCAGCTTGATGCCGATAAACGGCACGATGATCCCGCCGAGGCCATACACCAGCAGATTGCGGCGCAGCAGGATCGAGGCGCCGAGCGGCCGGTACTTCACGCCCTTCAGGGCCAGCGGAATCAGCAGCACGATGATCAGTGCGTTGAAGATCACCGCCGACATGATCGCCGAGGCCGGCGTCGCCAGATGCATCACGTTCAGCGCGTTCAGGGCCGGATACGTCGTAGCGAACGCAGCCGGAATGATCGCGAAGTACTTGGCGACGTCGTTGGCGATCGAGAAGGTCGTGAGCGAGCCGCGCGTCATCAGCATCTGCTTGCCGATCTCGACGATCTCGATCAGCTTGGTCGGGTTCGAATCGAGGTCGACCATGTTGCCGGCTTCCTTCGCCGCCTGCGTGCCGGTGTTCATCGCCACGGCCACGTCGGCTTGCGCCAGCGCCGGTGCGTCGTTGGTGCCGTCACCGGTCATCGCCACCAGACGGCCTTCGGCCTGGTGGCCGCGGATCGTCGTCAGCTTGGCTTCCGGGGTGGCTTCCGCGAGGAAGTCGTCCACGCCGGCTTCCGCTGCAATCGCGGCTGCCGTGAGGCGGTTGTCGCCGGTCACCATGATGGTCTTGATGCCCATCTTGCGCAGTTCTGCGAAACGTTCCTTGATGCCGCCCTTGACGATGTCCTTCAGTTCGATCACGCCAAGCACGCGTGCGCCCTGCTCGCCCTTCTCGGCTACCACCAGCGGTGTGCTGCCGCGACGCGCCACTTCGGTGACGGCGTTGTTCACTTCCGCCGGATAGCGGCCACCGTTCGCTTCGACGTAGTGCTTGACCGCATCGGCGGCGCCCTTGCGGATCTCGCGGCCCGGAAGGTCCACGCCACTCATCCGCGTTTGGGCGGTGAAGGCGAGGAAGACTGCGTGCAGCGAAGCCATGTCGCGAGCACGGATGTTGAAGCGCTGCTTGGCGAGCACCACGATACTGCGGCCTTCCGGCGTTTCGTCCGACAGCGACGACAGTTGCGCGGCATCGGCGAGCATTTCTTCGGTCACGCCCGGCGCCGGCACGAACATCGAAGCCTGGCGGTTACCGAGCGTGATCGTGCCGGTCTTGTCGAGCAGCAGCACGTCGACGTCGCCGGCCGCTTCCACTGCGCGGCCCGAGGTCGCAATTACGTTGGCCTGCATCATGCGGCTCATCCCCGCCACGCCGATGGCCGACAGCAGGCCGCCGATGGTGGTCGGAATCAGGCACACCAGCAGCGCCACCAGCGCGGTGATCGTCACCACGTGACCGGCCTTGGCCGCTTCGACGGAGAAGATCGAGAACGGCAGCAGCGTCGCGGTAGCGAGCAGCATCACGATCGTCAGCGCAACCAGCAGGATCGTCAGCGCGATTTCGTTCGGCGTCTTCTGACGCTTCGCGCCTTCGACCATCGCAATCATGCGGTCGAGGAACGCTTCGCCCGGATTGGCCGTCACGCGCACCACGATCCAGTCCGACAGCACGCGCGTGCCGCCGGTCACCGAAGAAAAGTCGCCACCCGATTCGCGGATCACCGGTGCGGATTCGCCGGTGATGGCCGACTCGTCCACCGACGCGACGCCGTCGATCACTTCGCCGTCGGCCGGGATCACGTCGCCGGTCTCGACCAGCACGACGTCGCCCTTGCGCAGATCGGTCGCCGTCATGATGCGGATCGGCGCCTTCGGATGCGGCTCGTTGAGCTTCTTGGCCATCACGTCTTTCTTCGCACTGCGCAGCGACGCAGCCTGGGCCTTGGAGCGGCCTTCAGCGAGCGCTTCCGCGAAGTTGGCGAACAGCACGGTGAACCACAGCCACAGCGTGACCGCGAGGATGAACCCCGCAGGCGCTTCGGCCTGGCCGCCCAGCGCGGCGATCCACAGGATCGTCGTGAGGATGCTGCCGACGTACACGCAGAACATCACCGGGTTACGGAACTGCGTGCGTGGTGTGAGTTTCTTGAATGAGTCCACGATCGCCGGACGCACTAGCGCCGGATCGAACATGGACCGCGTTGCATTATGTTCAGTCATTGAATCCTCGTTTTTCCCGAATCGCCCGTCTCAGTTGCCAGGCATCAATGGCCGGCGATCATCATCAGATGTTCGACGCCGGGGCCGAGAGCGAGCGCAGGCACGTACGTCAGTGCGCCGACGAGCAGCACGGTGCCGAGCAGCAGCACGACAAACAGCGGACCATGCGTGGGCAGCGTGCCGCCGGTGACGGCCAGGCGCTTCTTGCCTGCCAGCGAGCCGGCGATCGCCAGCACCGGCACGATCGTGCCGAAACGGCCAAACCACATCGCAATCGCGGTCAACCAGTTGTAGAACGGCGTGCTCACCGTCAGACCGGCAAACGCACTACCGTTGTTGTTCGCAGCCGAGCTGAATGCGTAGAGAATTTCCGAGAAGCCGTGCGCACCGGGGTTGGCGATACCCGCCTTGCCCGCATCGGTCAGCACCGCAATCGAGGTACCCACGAGCACCAGCAGCGGCGTGAGCAGCACCACGATCGACACCATCTTCATCTCATACGCTTCGATCTTCTTGCCGACGTATTCCGGCGTGCGGCCGATCATCAGGCCGGCCACAAACACGGCGAGCAGCGCGAACACGAGCATCCCGTACATGCCGGAGCCCACCCCGCCGAAGATCACTTCGCCCAACTGGATCAGCAGCATCGGGTAGAGGCCGCCGAGCGGGGTCAGCGAATCGTGCATCGCATCGACTGCACCGCACGAAGCCGCCGTCGTGGCGACCGTGAAGATCCCCGTCTGGGCGATCCCGAAGCGGGTTTCCTTGCCTTCCATGTTGCCGCCCGGCTGCAGTGCACCGGCGGACTGGTCGACGTGCAGCGCGGTCAAGGTCGGGTTACCGGCTTGCTCGGCGTTGATTTCGCCCACCACGCACGCGGTGAACGCAATCGTCATCACAGCGAGGACCGCGATACCCTGCTTGTTGTCCGCAATCATCCGCCCGAACACCAGGCATAGCGATGCCGGAATGATCAGGATCGAGAGAATCTGCAGGAAGTTGCTGAACGGCGTCGGGTTCTCGTACGGGTGTGCCGAGTTGGCGTTGAAGAAGCCGCCACCATTGGTGCCGAGCATCTTGATCGCTTCCTGCGACGCCACCGGGCCCATCGCGATGGTCTGCGTCGTCACCTTGGTGTCGACCGTCACCGCGTTACCCTTCGCATCCTTCACCGGGTTGCCTTGCGCATCGAGCTTCGGCGCCGCATAGGTCGTGGTTTGCAGCGTCGGCACGTCCTGATACGACTTGAAGTTCTGAATCACGCCCTGGCTCATCAGCAAGGCGGCGATGATGGCGGCCATCGGCACCAGCACATACAGCGTCGCACGCGTAATGTCGACCCAGAAGTTGCCGATGGTCTGCGCCGAATGGCGCGCGAAGCCACGGATCAACGCGACCACGACTGCGATCGCGGTAGCGGCGGACAGGAAGTTCTGCACCGTGAAGCCGAGCATCTGCGCCAGATAGCCGGTGGTCTGTTCAGGCGTGTAATCCTGCCAGTTCGTGTTGGTCACGAAGCTCACAGCGGTATTGAAGGCGCTGTCCACCGACATCGGACCGAATTGCTGCGGATTGCCAGGCAGCCAGCCTTGAATACGCAACAGCAGGTACAGGAACAGCGTGCCGAGCACGTTCAACGCGATCGTAGCAATCGCGTAGTGCTTCCAGCCCATCTCGGCCGACGCATCGACGCCCGCGATGCGATAGAGGAGCCGCTCGAGCGGCCCACCGAAGCGGACTACCCGGGAGGTGCCGTCCATCACACGCGTGATATAGCGCGAGACCGGCACGGCGAGCGCAAGCAGCACGACCACATAAATGACCGTCTGCAGGACATTGTTGGCGTTCATTCAATGTCCTCCGCGCGCAGCAGCGCATAGACGAGGTAGGCGAACAGCAGCGCGGTAGCCGCGCCCGATAACCACAGAATCCAGCTCATGAGCGCGCTCCCTGGCCACGCCGGAACTGCATCAACTTCTCGCAGCCGGCAATCAAAGCAAAGGTCAGCGCGGCAAAAAGCACTATCCCCCCGACGTACAGCACATCCATTTTGTGTTCTCCAGTTGCGGACTTTGGATGGGTAGAACGTTATGCCGAACTGCGTAAAGGCCTGGTCAAAGATGGCAAGGACGATATAAAAAACGCGTAAACGAAAAAGGCCGCTCCGCATGGTGCGGAACGGCCTCAGGCTTGTCAGGGCTGGCGTGGCGGGAAACGACGGGGAACCGCGCCGGCCCTGGTGCAGCGCGGAATTTTTATGGATCCGCTATGGCGCGATTACGGCAACAGGATCGTCGAACCGGTGGTGCGGCGCGCTTCGAGTTCGGTATGCGCGCGGGCCACATCGGCGAGCGCGTAGCGCTGGTTGATGCTGGTCCTGACCTTGCCCGAGACCAGCATCTCGAACAGTTCCGCCGCCATCGCTTCGTAGTCGCTGCGTTTGGCGATATAGGTAAACAGCGTCGGCCGGGTGAAGAACAGCGAGCCGCGTCCGGCGAACTCGGAGGAATCGAGCGGCGGAAGCGGGCCCGATGCGTTGCCGAAGCTCACGAACATGCCGAGCGGCGCGAGGCAGTCGAGCGAGGCCGTAAACGTGTCCTTGCCGATCGAGTCGTACACCACCGGCACGCCGGCGCCGTTGGTGATCTCGCGGACGCGCTTGGTGAAATTCTCGCGGGTGTAGACGATCGTATGGTCGCAGCCATGCGCCTTGGCGATTTCCGCCTTCTCGTCCGAACCGACCGTGCCGATCACCGTGGCGCCGAGCGCCTTGGCCCACTGACAGGCCAGCAGGCCGACGCCGCCGGCCGCGGCCTGGATCAGGATCGTGTCGCCCGCTTTCACCGGGTAGGTCCGGCGCAGCAGATACTGCGCGGTCAGCCCCTGCAGCATCGCCGAAGCGGCGTCTTCGTAGCTCACTGCATCGGGCAGTCTGACGACCTGGGCGGCCGACAGCACGCGTTCCTGGCTATAGGCGCCGGGCGGGCGCGCCACATAGGCGACGCGCTCGCCCACCTGCAGGCCGGTGACGCCCGCACCGACCGCCGTGACCTCGCCGGCCGCTTCCATGCCCAGTCCTCCCGGCAGCGGCTGCTTGTACAGGCCGGTGCGGAAATAGACGTCGATGTAGTTCAGCCCCACCGCATGCTGCTTGACACGGATCTCGCCGTTGCCCGGCTCGCCTGTGTCCACGTCGACCCACTTCATCACCTCGGGGTCGCCGGTCTTGTCGTAACGAATTGCCTTGACCATCACGTCTCCTCTCCTCTCCTCTTGTCCGATGCGTTATTGCGTTATTGCCTGAATTTGCGTGGTTCACTCCGGGCGCGGCGCAGAGCCGGCTCATGCTTTCTCCGCGAACCTCAGCGTCAGCACTTCGAGAATCATCCGTGCGGTCGAGATGTTGGTCGCACACGGCACGTTATGCACGTCGCATGCGCGCACCAGCGCGTTGATGTCCGGTTCATGCGGCTGCGGCGTCATCGGGTCGCGCAGGAAGATCACCATATCGACGTGACCTTCGGCGAGTTGCGCGCCGATCTGCAGGTCGCCGCCGTGCGGGCCGGAGAGCATGCGTTCGACGTTCAGCCCATGCGCTTGCGCAATTCGCGAGCCGGTCGTGCCGGTGGCGACGATGTCGCAACGCCTGAGCGTATCGGCGTATTCGCCGGCGAGCCGGACGATGTCGTCCTTCTTATGATCGTGCGCGATCAGCGCGATGCGGGTGGTCATTGACGTAAGACTCCAGATATCTGAGATGTTGTTGTGGTTATCGGGATGATGCCGCAGCCGAACGGTGCGTTCAGAACGTTCCAGGATAAGCGCCGCCGTCGATCAGCCAGTTCTGCCCGGTGATGTATCCGGCATGCGCGCTGCACAGAAACGCGCAAGCGCGGCCGAATTCATCGCGGTTGCCGAAGCGGCCCGCCGGAATCGTCGCCATGCGCCGCTTGCGCGCTTCGTCGACGGAGATCTGCTGCGCCTTGGCCTGAGCGTCGAAGGTCGTGGCGATGCGGTCGGTGTCGAACAGTCCGGGCAGCAGGTTGTTGACCGTCACGCCCTCGCGCGCCACCTTGCGGGCAAGGCCCGCGACAAAACCGGTCAGTCCCGAGCGCGCGCCGTTCGAGAGGCCCAGCACGTCGATCGGCGCTTTCACCGCCGAACTGGTGATATTGACGATCCGGCCGAACCCTTGCGCGCTCATGTGATCGATGGTCGAGCGGATCAGCTCGATCGGCGTCAGCATGTTGGCTTCGAGCGCGCGGATCCAGTCGTCATGGGTGAAGTTGCGGAAGTCGCCCGGCGGCGGCCCGCCCGCGTTGTTGACGAGGATGTCGGGTTGCGGACAGGCGGCGAGCGCCGCCGCACGGCCTTCCGGCGTGGTGATGTCGCAGGCCACGGTCTTGACCTCGACGCCGCTTTGCGCGCGGATCGCGGCGGCGGTCGCTTCGAGCGTCTCAGCCGTGCGCGCGACGATCACCAGATTCACGCCCTCGGCGGCCAGCGCCTCCGCGCAGCCGCGGCCCAGCCCCTTGCTCGCCGCGCAGACCAGTGCGGTGCGTCCTGCGATTCCCATGTCCATGTGTTTGTCCTTGGTTTGTCATTTCCTGTTGCGACCGTGCTCGCGCTGGCCCGGAGTGGCCCGCGCGAACCATTTCCCCCGATTCTAGAAGAATCGGTGCCCGATTGCCGCCGGCCTCGCCGCAATCTCCGGTATCTTCGGGCGGCACTTTCGGTAAACTTGCAGCCGTGGCGCACCTGCCTGCCGGTTGTTCCGGCCGGGCGGGCCGCCGACCGATTCCTCTTGCCGCCGCTCGCGACCCCGCCATGACACAGGACAGCCGTTTCCCCAATCTTTTCATCCTCGATCACCCGCTGATCCAGCACAAGCTGTCGCATATGCGCGACCGGGACACCTCGACGCGCACGTTCCGCGAACTGCTGCGCGAGATCACGCTGCTGATGGGCTATGAAATCACCCGCAACCTGCCGATGACCACGCGCCGCGTCACCACCCCGCTCGTCGAGATCGACGCGCCGGTGATCGCCGGCAAGAAACTGGCGATCGTGCCGGTGCTGCGGGCCGGCGTCGGCATGTCGGACGGGCTGCTCGAGCTGATTCCGTCGGCGCGCGTCGGTCATATCGGCGTGTACCGCGCGGACGACCACCGGCCGGTCGAGTATCTGGTGCGGTTGCCGGACCTGGAAGATCGCATCTTCATCCTGTGCGATCCGATGGTGGCGACCGGCTACTCGGCGGTGCACGCGGTGGACGTCCTCAAGCGCCGCGGCGTGCCGGGCGAAAACATCCTGTTCCTCGCGCTGGTGGCCGCCCCGGAGGGCGTCCAGGTGTTCCAGGACGCGCATCCGGACGTCAAACTGTACGTGGCGTCGCTCGATTCGCATCTGAACGATCACGCGTATATCGTGCCGGGCCTCGGCGATGCCGGCGACCGGCTGTTCGGAACCAAGAACTGAGATTGCGGGGCGCTGCGGCGCATGAAAACCGCGCCGCAGCGCCGACAGACACGTTCTTTCCCCGTCCCACCCCACTGCTGCGGCCCCGCGGCATGATAAAATTCGCATCCGCTCATCGAGCGGCTCAACTTGCACAATCGCCCGGCGCATCGCGCCTTTGCGGGGCCGCGCAAGCCGGCATGGCGCTTTTCGCGCGCAGGCGCCGGCAGCGCTCCCCCGCCCCAACCGCGCGGCAGGCGCGCCGTTGGCGGTCAGCAGTCCGCGGGACCCAGTCCAGACCGGTCCGGTCCCGATTGCCGGGCGCTACAGGTTCAAGGTGGGAACGGTCTAACACCGCAGTCCGATATCGCGGTCTGACATCGAGGCGCGCCTTCTCAAGCGCCCGACATCGCAACGACAATTACACTATGCGTGCGCCCCACTGGCGCGCGCGATGGAGAAAGGTATGGCGGGTCATTCGAAATGGGCCAACATCAAGCATAAAAAAGCAGCGGCCGATGCCAAGCGCGGCAAGGTCTGGACACGGCTCATCAAGGAAATTCAGGTAGCCGCCCGCATGGGCGGAGGCGATATCGACTCGAACCCGCGTCTGCGGCTCGCCGTCGAAAAGGCGTATGACGCCAATATGCCGAAGGACAACGTCAACCGCGCGATCCAGCGTGGCGTGGGCGGCGTCGACGGCGCAAGCTACGAAGAAATCCGCTACGAAGGCTACGGCATCGGCGGCGCCGCGGTGATCGTCGACACGATGACGGACAACCGCACCCGCACCGTTGCCGAAGTGCGTCACGCGTTCTCGAAGAACGGCGGCAACATGGGCACGGACGGCTCGGTGTCGTTCATGTTCGATCACGTCGGCCAGTTCCTGTTTGCGCCGGGCACGGCGGAAGACAAGCTGATGGAAGCGGCGCTCGAAGCCGGCGCCGACGACGTGGTGACGAACGAGGACGGCAGTATCGAAGTGCTCTGCCCGCCGAACGATTTCCCGAAGGTGAAGTCCGCGCTCGAGGCCGCCGGTTTCAAGGCGGAACTGGCTGAGGTGACGATGAAACCTCAGACGGAAGTGGAATTCACCGGCGACGACGCGGTGAAGATGCAAAAGCTGCTCGACGCGCTCGAAAATCTGGACGACGTGCAGGAAGTCTATACAAACGCTGCCATCGCCGACCAGTAAGCCGCGCGGGCGCGCCCAAGGGGCAGCGCCCGCAGGCCCTCGCGGCGGTAGCGCGTCGCTTGCATGCGGTCCGTTGCAAGTGCGCTTGCAAATGGCTGTCGTCACTGCTTTGCCACTGCTTTTTGCAAACCTGAGGCCCGTCGGCCGTTTTCTGGTGCCGGCGTCGCAGGTTAGCCGTTCGCCTTGTGCGAACCTTGCGGATATTCACGGCTCGCGCTCACGCGCCGGCCGTTCATGGTTTTTAAGTCTTCGGGGAATCACATGAAGTTACTCGTCGTCGGTTCCGGCGGTCGCGAACACGCGCTCGCATGGAAGCTCGCGCAATCGCCGCGGGTCCAGCTCGTCTACGTGGCTCCAGGCAACGGCGGCACCGCCCAGGACGAGCGTCTGCGCAATGTCGACATCACCGAGCCGGCTGCGCTCGCCGATTTCGTCGAGAAAGAACAGATCGCCTTCACGCTGGTCGGGCCGGAAGCGCCGCTCGCCGCCGGCATCGTCAACCTGTTCCGCTCGCGCGGCCTGAAAATTTTCGGGCCCACGAAGGAAGCTGCGCAGCTCGAAAGCTCGAAAGACTTCGCCAAGGCGTTCATGAAGCGTCATGCGATTCCGACCGCCGAATACGAAACCTTCGCCGACGTCGCCGCGGCGCACGCTTATCTCGACGCCAAGGGCGCGCCGATCGTCATCAAGGCCGACGGCCTCGCCGCCGGCAAGGGCGTGGTGGTCGCGCAGACGCTCGCGGAAGCGCATGCCGCCGTGGACATGATGCTGTCGGACAACAAGCTCGGCGACGCCGGCGCGCGCGTCGTGATCGAGGAATTCCTCGCCGGCGAAGAAGCGAGCTTCATCGTGATGGTGGACGGCAAGCACGTGCTGCCGCTCGCCTCGAGCCAGGATCACAAGCGTCTCCTGGACGACGATCAGGGCCCGAACACAGGCGGCATGGGCGCCTATTCGCCCGCGCCGATCGTCACGCCGCAACTGCACGCCCGCGTGATGCGCGAGATCATCCTGCCGACCGTGCAAGGCATGGAGAAGGAAGGCATCCGCTACACCGGTTTCCTGTATGCGGGCCTGATGATCGACGCGCATGGCAACCCCAAAACGCTCGAGTTCAACTGCCGTATGGGCGACCCCGAGACGCAGCCGATCATGGCGCGCCTGAAAGGCGACTACTCGAAGGTGGTGGAACAGGCGATTGCCGGCACGCTCGATACGATCGAACTGGAGTGGGACCGCCGCACCGCGCTCGGCGTCGTGCTGGCCGCGCACAACTATCCGGACAGCCCGCGCAAAGGCGACCGGATCAGCGATATTCCGGCCGAGACTGACGATTCGGTGACGTTCCATGCCGGCACCACGCTGGCCGACGGCAAGCTGACCACGTCGGGCGGCCGTGTGCTGTGCGTGGTCGGGCTGGCGGATTCGGTGCGCAGCGCGCAATCTGTGGCGTACGAGACCATCAACCAGATCTCGTTCGACGGCATGCAGTATCGCCACGACATCGGCTACCGGGCACTGAACCGCAAACATAGCTGAAACCGAGCAACCCCGATGAACCCGCGGCGCGCCCGGCGCGCCGCCCTTGGCACACCATTCATGACCGCTTCGAACTACGACGTACAGGCTGTACGTAGCTGGCTGCAAGGCCTGCAAACGCGCATCGCCGACACGCTCGGCGCGTTCGACGGCACCCCGTTCGCCACCGACGCCTGGCAACGCGCCCCCGGCGAGAAGCTGCGCGGCGGCGGCACCACGCGGATGCTGGAGGGCGGCCAGTTCTTCGAGCGCGCCGGCATCGGCTTTTCCGATGTTGCCGGCGACGCGCTGCCGGGCTCGGCGAGCGCCGCTCGCCCGCAGCTCGCCGGACGCGGCTTCGAGGCGATGGGCGTGTCGCTCGTGCTGCACCCGCACAATCCGTATTGTCCGACGGTGCATATGAACGTGCGCCTCCTGATCGCCACCAAGGCGGGCGAAGCGCCGGTGTTCTGGTTCGGCGGCGGCATGGATCTGACGCCGTACTACGGCTTCGAGGAAGACGCGCAGCATTTCCACCGGGTCTGCCGCGACGCGCTACAACCATATGGCGCCGAACTGTATCCGCGCTTCAAGCGCTGGTGCGACGAGTATTTCTTTCTCAAGCACCGCAACGAGCCGCGCGGCATCGGCGGGATTTTCTTCGACGACTTCTCGGAGCCGGGCTTCGAGCAATCGTTCGCGATGCTGAAAAGCGTCGGCGACGCGTTCCTCACAGCCTACCTGCCGATCATCGAAAAACGCCGCGCCATCCCGTACGGCGAGGCCGAACGCGATTTTCAGGCGTACCGGCGCGGCCGCTACGTCGAGTTCAACCTGGTCTTCGACCGTGGCACACTGTTTGGGCTGCAGAGCGGCGGACGCACGGAGTCGATCCTGATGTCGATGCCGCCTGTGGTGAACTGGCGCTACAACTGGCAGCCGCAGCCGGGCACGCCCGAAGCACGCCTTTACAGCGATTTTCTCGTGCCGCGCGAGTGGGTCTGAAGGCACGCAAGGCTCCGCCGGCCTCGCCGGCAAGCTAACCGAGCCGCCCGCTGGCGCCGTCACACAAAGGATTCTCACCTGAACGCGAACGCTCACCCCGTTGCCCTGCCTCGCCGGATCGGCTTGCTGGGCGGCACTTTCGACCCGATCCACGACGGCCATCTGGCGCTTGCGCGCCGTTTCGCCGAGGTGCTAAACCTGACCGAGCTGGTGCTGCTGCCGGCCGGCCAGCCCTGGCAAAAGCCGGACGTCTCAGCGGCCGCCGACCGCCTCGCGATGACCCGCGCCGCGGCCGGCTCGCTGGAACTGCCGGGCGTGAAGGTGAGCGTCGCCACCGACGAGATCGAACACGACGGCCCCACCTACACGGTCGAGACGCTGCAACGCTGGCGCGAACGCGAGGGTGCGCAGGTCTCGCTCTCGATGCTGATCGGCGCCGACCAGCTCGTGCATCTGGACACGTGGCGCGAATGGCGCCGTTTGTTCGAGTTCGCGCATATCTGCGCGGCAACCCGACCCGGCTTCGAGCTCGCCACGATCGCGCCGGCCGTCGCCGCCGAGATTGCCGTACGCGAGGCCGATGCCGACGTGCTGCAAGCAACACCCTGTGGTCATCTGCTGATCGATACCACGCTGGCCTTCGACGTTTCGGCCACCGATATCCGCGCGCATCTGCGCGAACGTCTGGTCCAGCATGCCGGCGGCCAGCAACAGAACGAGGCCGCGAGCCATGTCCCCGCTGCGGTGTGGGACTATATTCTTCAACATCATCTGTACCACCGGTAACCTTATGGATATTCGTAAACTGCAACGCGCGATCGTCGACGCCCTCGAAGACGTGAAAGCGCAAGACATCAAGGTGTTCAACACCAGCCACCTGACCGGACTGTTCGATCGCGTGATCGTCGCCTCCGGCACCTCGAATCGCCAGACCAAGGCGCTCGCCTCCAGCGTGCGCGAAAAGGTCAAGGAATCGGGCGGCGAAATCATCAGCACGGAAGGTGAAGACGTGGGCGAATGGGTGCTGGTCGATTGCGGCGACGCGGTCGTGCACATCCTGCAACCGGCGCTGCGCCAGTACTACAACCTCGAAGAAATCTGGGGCGACAAGCCGGTGCGGATCAAGCTGACGAGCCCAAGCCCGTTTGGCGGCGCCCGTGCCAGCGAGCCGCTCGACGAGGATGAGGAAGACGAAGAACCGGCCGCCAAGCCCGCCCGCAAGACGCCCGCGCGCCGTCGTTAAGCGCGTGAGCGGTTTACCGTACGCAACGTTGATCGATCGTCCGCGACTGCATCCGTGATGAAGCTGCATATCCTCGCCGTCGGCCACAAGATGCCGGACTGGATCGCCACCGGCTTCGACGAGTACGCCAGGCGCATGCCGCCCGAGCTGCGCATCGAACTGCGCGAGATCAAGCCCGAGCAGCGTTCGTCGGGGCGGCCGGCCGAGAGCGTGATGGCGGCCGAGCGCCTGAAGATCGAAGCCGCATTGCCGAAGAACGCGCGCATCGTCGCGCTCGACGAACGCGGCAAGGACTGGACCACCATGCAGCTTGCCGCCGCCCTGCCCGGCTGGCAGCAGGACGGGCGCGACGTGGCATTCCTGATCGGCGGGGCCGACGGGCTCGACCCCGACCTCAAGGCGCGCGCCGACATGCTGCTGCGCGTCTCCAGCCTGACTCTGCCGCACGCCATGGTGCGCGTGCTGCTTGCCGAACAGCTTTACCGCGCGTGGACCATCACGCAAAATCACCCCTATCACCGCGTGTGAACGCGCGACGACGCTGAAATCCCGAACGCCTGCGGCCGCCCGGCGCCGCAGCGCGCCTTTTGCGCGCGTCATGCGCACGCATCCTTCACGCAACACGCCTTACGAGATCCTTTATGGCTACGCCCGCTGCTGCACTGCATCCGTTCGTCTACCTCGCCTCCCAAAGTCCGCGCCGCCGGGAACTGTTGCAACAGCTCGGCGTACGCTATGAACTGCTGCTGCCGCGCGCCGACGAAGACGCCGAAGCGCTCGAAGCCGAATTGCCCGGCGAGCTCGCGCACGACTATGTGGTACGGGTGTGCGAAGCCAAGGCGCAGGCGGCGCGTGCACGGCTCGTCGCCGGCGGCCATATGGAGGCGCCCATCCTCGTTGCGGACACAACCGTCACGATCGATGACGCGATCCTCGGCAAGCCCACCGACGCCGACGACGCCCTCGCGATGCTCACGCGCCTCGCCGGACGCGAACACGAAGTGCTGACGGCGCTCACGGTGGTCAAGGCCGATGGCGAGTTGCTGCCCACCGCCCTGTCGGTGTCGCGAGTGCGTTTTGCTGCAGTGCAAGCGAGCGCCCTGCAACGCTATGTCGCAAGCGGCGAGCCGCTCGGCAAGGCAGGCGCCTATGGCGTGCAAGGGCGCGCCGCGGAGTTTATCGAGCGTATCGAGGGGTCCTATTCAGGTATCATGGGTTTGCCTCTTTTTGAAACCGCTGCACTCCTGCGTGCAGCGCGCCTCGACTTCTAGAACAACACCATGAATGAAGAAATCCTGATCAATGTCACGCCGCAGGAAACGCGCGTCGCGCTGGTCCAGCAGGGCGCCGTCCAGGAACTTCACGTCGAACGCACCCTGTCGCGTGGGCGCGTCGGCAACGTCTATCTCGGCAAGGTGGTTCGCGTGTTGCCGGGCATGCAGTCGGCCTTTATCGATATCGGCCTCGAGCGCGCCGCGTTCCTGCACGTCGCCGATATCTGGCACCCGCGTCTTGCGGGAGAGCCGCAACACCAGGCAACCCATCAGCCGATCGAAAAGACTGTCTTCGAAGGTCAGACCTTGATGGTCCAGGTCGTCAAAGACCCGATCGGCACCAAGGGCGCGCGGCTGTCCACCCAGGTGAGCATCGCGGGACGCACGCTGGTTTATCTGCCGCAGGAACCGCACATCGGCATTTCGCAGAAGATCGAAAGCGAAGCCGAGCGCGAAGCGATCCGCGCACGCCTGACTGCCGTGCTGCCCGCGGACGAGAAAGGCGGCTACATCGTGCGCACGATCGCCGAGGATGCCACGAGCGAAGAGCTGGCCGGCGACGTGGCCTATCTGCGCAAGACGTGGGCGACCATCGTCTCGCAGGGCCAGCGCATGCCGCCCACCAGCCTGCTCTACCAGGACCTGAATCTGGCGCAACGCGTGCTGCGCGATTTCGTCAATGACGAGACCACGCGCATCCAGGTCGACTCGCGCGAGACCTTCCAGATGCTGTCCGATTTCGCGACGGAGTTTACGCCCGCGGTGTCGTCGAAGCTGCATCACTACACCGGCGAGCGGCCGCTGTTCGATCTGTACAACATCGAGACCGAGATTCAGCGGGCCTTGTCGCGGCGCGTCGATCTGAAGTCGGGCGGATACCTCGTCATCGACCAGACCGAAGCGATGACGACCATCGACGTCAACACCGGCGGCTATGTCGGTGCGCGCAATTTCGACGATACGATCTTCAAGACCAACCTCGAAGCGGCGCACACGATTGCCCGGCAGTTGCGGCTGCGCAATCTGGGCGGCGTGATCATCATCGACTTCATCGATATGGAAAACACCGAGCATCGCGACCAGGTGCTCGGCGAGTTGAAGAAGGCCTTGTCACGCGATCGCACGCGGGTGACCGTGAATGGTTTCTCGCAGCTTGGGCTAGTGGAGATGACGCGCAAGCGCACCCGTGAATCGCTCGCGCACGTGCTGTGCGAACCTTGCCCCGTGTGTCAGGGCAAGGGGCAGGTGAAGACGGCGCGCACCGTGTGCTACGACGTGCTGCGCGAGATTCTGCGCGAGTCGCGCCAGTTCAATCCGCGCGAGTTCCGCGTGGTGGCTTCGCAGCAGGTGATCGATCTGTTCCTCGAAGAGGAGTCGCAGCATCTGGCGATGCTGATCGATTTCATCGGCAAGCCGGTGTCGTTGCAGGTGGAGTCGAATTTGAGCCAGGAGCAGTACGATATCGTGTTGATGTAGGTCTTGTCGCACCACATGGCCTGGACGCGCAGAGGGTCTGCCTGGAGTAGCAGACCACTGCGATCAAGATCGAGAGATAACCGACCGTCTAACGCTCCGGTTTAACGCCACGCGTCGAAACCGCTCTTTCTTGTGCTCTTCTTCGAAGTGCGCAAGAGACGGCTTGACCAGATCGCTTCGCGAGACGATCCCCACCAGCCGCAAAGTCTTTCTGTCAGCCACCACAGGCAAACGTTCAAGACCATGCACCGCGAGCCGCGTGGCAACCAGCCTGCAGGTTTCATCAGGCAAGGCGACAACCAGCGCACTGCCGCTCAACACGTCAGCCAGGCGCGAGCCGGATGCCAGAGCGTTCCCTTCGTCACGAAAGCGTTCGAGCGCGGCGCGATCGACCATGCCGGTCACCACGCCATCCTTGACCGCCGGATAGCCCCGATGCGTTTGCGTGGCGCCAAAGAAGGTCGTCAGCGCCTCACCAACTGACAGGTCGGCGTCGATGGTCTCGACCGAACGGGACATCACTTCTTCGACGTAATGGCGTTCGAGCGGATCGACACCATACTCGCGGTAAATGTGATACCCACGACGGGCGATCTTTTCCGTCATGATGGAGCGACGCATGACCACCGTCGCAAAGCCGTGCGCCACCAGCGTAGCGGCAAGGAGCGGCAACAAAGCGTTGCTATCGTGCGTGAGACCAAATGCAAAGACGATTGCCGTGAGCGGCGCGCCGAGCGTTGCACCCAGCGTTGCCGCCATGCAAACGAGGGGCCACAGCGCCGGCTCGCCGCCTGGCAGCACGTGGCTGAGCACGGTGCCAAGCCCTGCTCCCAACATAAGCAGCGGAGCGAGCACCCCGCCCGACGTACCGGAGCCCAGCGCGACCACCCAGATAACTGCCTTCACAATCAGGATCGCGGCAGCGGCTTGCAACAGGATATGCTGGTGCAGCAAGTCGCCGATCACGTCATAACCTACGCCGAGCGCGCGCGGTTCAATCAATCCGCCAATCCCCACAACCAGGCCGCCAAGCGCGGGCCACCACATCCAGTGAATCGGCAGCTTGCCGAACAGATCTTCCGTCTTGTACAACGCAGCGGACAGGCCGGAAGCCAATGCGCCGCTCAGCAGGCCGGCAATCACGCACGACACGAGCGACAGCGCGTCAGGCGGCGCGGTTTCGAGCGGAAACAGCGGCCCTGTGCCGAAGAAGGCCGCGCGCGCAAAGCCCGCAACCGCACAGGCCAATGCGACCGGCAAGAAGCTGCGCGGCCGCCATTCGAACAGCAGCAACTCAACCGCCAGCAGCACCGCCGCCACGGGCGTACCGAAGACGGCCGTCATGCCCGCAGCCGCGCCGGCTACCAGCAGCGTCTTGCGTTCCGCCGAGGTGAGCTTCACGCACTGCGCGATCAGCGAACCGAGCGCACCGCCGGTCATGATGATCGGGCCTTCGGCGCCAAACGGTCCCCCGCTTCCGATCACAATGCCGGACGACAGCGGCTTGAGAATCGCGACTTTCGGTGACATGCGGCTCTTGCCGAACAGGATGGCTTCGATCGCTTCGGGGATACCGTGGCCGCGAATTTTCTCCGAACCGTAGCGCGCCATGAGACCCACGATCAGGCCACCCGCAACCGGTATCAGGATCACCCAGGCACCGAGTGTGTTCAGTGCCGGCGATCGATCCGCGAAAGAAAACGCACCGAAGAAAAACAGGTTCGTGAACAGATGGATCAGGCTGAGCAGCACGAATGCCGCGAGCGTGCTGAGCGCACCGATTCCTGCCGCAAGCAGGGAGATGCCGGGAAGCCGTGCGTTAGACGAAAAGTCGCGCTTATGCGTGTTGTGATTCATGGTTGGTCAACATCGATCTGGGGAACGTTAAAGGCGCCTTCGAGAGACTTCAGTTCGGCACGGTGCATCTCGGCAAGACGGGAGAGCACCTGCTCGCCCGTTTTCAGCAGATGAACCTCGACCTGGCGGCGGTCGGTGTCACTGATCTTGCGCCGGACGAGATCAAGCGCCTCGCAACGGGACACCAGCGCGACCACACCGTGATGCTGCGACTGGAGCCGTTCGGCGAGTTCGCCGATGGTCGCCCACTCGCGGTCCGGATATCCCTTGATGTGCAGCAGCAACAGATACTGCAAAGGTGTAATGCCTTCACCCTGCGCGGCCTGCTCGGAAAAGCGTTCGAAACGTCGCATCTGATAGCGAAACTCGGACAGTTGCTCGAAGTCCGCCTTGGTCAAGCCGCGCGTGAGTGTTTTCATCAGGATTCCGTCACGATGGGGAAATTCCAACTATATCACTTTGTGATATTTATGCCCGCATTCAGCCGTAGCAACAGAGACAGCGACTACGCTGCGCGCCGCGGCTCCGTATAGGCCTGACGGTACAGGCCCGCAATCAGATCCGCCTCCGTGATCATGCCGGCGAGCCGTTGCTCGGCATCCAGCACTGGAATATGGTGGTGCCCGTCATTTGCGAAGAGAGGCAACAGTTCCACGAAAGATGTCGTCATCGCGACAGTGCGCACGTCGGGGTTCATCAATGCGCCGACGACTGGCGCCGAATCCTTCGCCGGCTTGAACCAGCGATGCAGCAGATGCGGCAGACCGGACGCGTTCCCGAGGCCCTGTTTGTCGACGAGGTCGGCACGCGTCACGATGCCGATCACGCGCCGGCTCGCATCTATGACCGGAAGCGCCTTGATACCGCGCTGTTTCAGCAAACTCCACGCCTGCGAAGCTCGCGTCGTCGCTGACACGGCAACCACAGGGCTCGACATGATGTCTGCGCAGCTCAGTTGGCCGACCGTCCGGGCATAGGCCTGCAACTGGACATCGTGCAGCAGCGATTCGAGATCGTCGAGATCGATGTCCAGCAACTCACTGCGCCGGTTCAATACCGCCTCGAGGTCTGCGCGCGTGAAGCTCTCCTTGGCCGTCACGGAAGATCCTGCCGCACGTTTGCCTGGACTCTGGTGTGCGACGTGCGGATAACGATGCCCGGTGACCGCGTGGTACACGATCGCGGCGGCCAGAAGCGCTGCGGACTGCATAGCAATCGGCTCGACGACAAAACGGTAACCCAGGGCGTGAACGGCCGGACCACCAAGGACTGCGGTCAACGCGACCGCGCCTGACGGAGGGTGAACACAGCGCAGCGCAAACATCAGGCAAATCGCCAGTGCGACGGCCAGCGCGGCGGCGCCGACCGGATCGGCGATCAAGCTGGCACACGCAACGCCAACCGTCGCGGAGACGAGATTGCCGCCAATGATGGACCACGGTTGGGCGAGCGGACTTGCGGGAACCGCGAACAGCAACACCGCCGATGCGCCCATTGGCGCAACGAGCAGCGGAATGCTGGCGGCCGGTCCGAGCAGGAGGTGCATGGTCCCGCCGGTAAACGCGATCCCGAGCAACGCACCGAGACACGACCTCAGGCGTTCCGGCCAGCGGACCGCGATAGGACTGGGGATGAAGCTGGAAAGCCAGCGAACGACCGCGTAGGAGGACAAGATTGGACTGGGAGCGAGGGTGAATGGCAAGACGCGGGACGGGACCACACCTTGCGGTCAACCCCTCCCGAAACGAACTGACAGATCGCCGCGATTATATATCACGTTGTGATGCATGCCATTCTGTTGAAGCGTAACGAGACAAAGCATCAAAAACGATAAGGGCCGCCCGGCAGAACAGACTTCGCTCTGCCGGACGGCCCACGTCCTGCCGGAAATACGGGTTAGCGAAGCTTATCCCGCGTGACCATGACTGCCCTTTTCGCTATCCAGATGCGCCATCTGCGCAGCCGCATAGCGCTCGCCTGCCGCAGCGCCATTCGGCACCGCCTCGGCAATCGCGGCGAGATCTTCGCGACTCAACTGTACATCCGCAGCACCGAGTGCCTCCGCCAACCGCTCACGCTTGCGGGCGCCGACCAGCGGCACGATATCGCTGCCTTGCGCAGCGACCCACGCAATCGCGATCTGCGCGACCGTCACGCCTTTCGCCTGCGCGACCTTGCGCAGCGCCTCGACCAGCGCGAGATTGTGGTCGACATTCGCGCCCTGGAAACGCGGGCTCATTGCGCGGAAATCGCCCTTACCGGCGGACTCCCTGGTCCAGTGCCCGCTGATCAGACCGCGCGAGAGCACCCCGTACGCCGTCACACCAATTCCAAGCTCGCGGCAGACCGGCAGAATCTCATCTTCGATGCCACGCGAAATCAGCGAATATTCGATCTGCAGATCGCTCACCGGATGCACCGCCGCCGCACGCCGGATGGTCGTTGCGCCCATTTCGGACAGCCCGACGTGCCGCACATAGCCGGCCTTGATCATGTCGGCAATCGCGCCCACGGTATCTTCGATCGGCACGTTGGGATCGAGCCGCGCCGGACGGTAGATGTCGATATGATCGACGCCCAGCCGCTGCAGCGAATACGCAAGAAAGTTTTTCACCGCCGCCGGCCGTGCATCGTAGAGCGACCAGCCGCCCGCGGGATCACGCATCGCGCCGAATTTCACGCTGACGATGGCGGCGTCGCGGCGTGACGGCGGCGCGCTTTTCAGGGCCTCGCCAATCAACAGTTCGTTGTGCCCCGAGCCATAGAAATCGCCGGTATCGAGCAGCGTGATACCCGCTTCCAGCGCGGCGTGGATCGTGGCGATGCTCTCGGCCCGGTCGGCCGGACCGTACATTCCCGACATACCCATACAGCCCAGGCCCAGCGCTGAGCTTTGCGGACCGGTCTTACCCAGTTGAAGTTGCTTCATGATCGTCCTCGGTAGGTGCGCCGCATGTGAGGCGCTTGATGCGAAGTATCGGCCCATTTGCTGCGTGCGATAATCCATCTCAATTCGAATAGCCTGTGCGGAATTGCGAACAATGCCGGAACCCGACCTTTCCGATCTGAAAGCCTTCGTCGCTGTCACCCAGGCCCGCGGCTTCCGGCATGCGGCGTCGACGCGCGGGGTTTCAGCGTCCTCGCTCAGCGAGGCGATCCGGCGGCTGGAGCAACAATTGGGCGTGCGTTTGCTCAATCGCACGACCCGCAGCGTCACGCCCACCGAGGCGGGGCAGCGGCTGTTCGAGCGGCTGGCGCCGGCCTTCGGCGAAATCGCCAGCGCGCTCGATGCCGTCAACCTGTTTCGCGAGAGTCCCACGGGCACGCTGCGCCTGAATGTGCCGTCGATCGCGGCACGGGAAATCCTGCCTGCCCTGCTCTCGCGCTTCCTCGCCGCTCATCCGGGCATCACCGTGGACGTCGGCACCAACGACACCTTTATCGATATCCTCGCGGCGGGTTTCGACGCCGGCATCCGCTACGACGAGCGGCTCGAGCGCGACATGATCGCGGTGCCGATCGGCCCGCGCGTGCAACACTTCGTCGCTGCCGCCGCGCCGTCGTACCTGGCGGCGCGCGGCACGCCGCAGCATCCGCGCGAACTGGTTGACCACGCGTGTATCGGCCACCGCTTCGATAGCGGCGTGCTGGCCACCTGGGAGTTCAGACGCGGCGACGAAACGGTGCGGATCGAGCCGAATGGGCCGATGATTGCCTCGGTGATCGAACTCCAACGCGGCGCCGCCATTGATGGACTCGGGATCCTGTATACGTTCGACGAATTTCTAAGGCCGGCTATCGAGAACGGCAAACTGCTGCCGATACTCGACGACTGGTGGCAGTCTTTCAGCGGACCGTTTCTCTACTATCCCAGCCGGTCTCACATGCCGGGGCCACTGCGGGCCCTGGTGGATTTCATTCTGGAGAAGGATGGTTTGGAGTCCCAAGGTACAGCCTGAAAGCGTTTGACACATCGTCGGCACCTGGCTCCTCACATCAGCGTCCCCCGCGTCTTCCACCACGTTTACGAGCCACCATGGCGGCAAATGAAATCCACCTGTACAAAGGGCAAGAGAAAGCCTTTTGTTAGAAAACCAGATCATTTCCGCCCGTCACCGCCACTTCCCGGCACGCGTAAAAAATTTTCGCCCATAGCAACGGATTTCGCTGCGCCAGACCGTTAAAGCATTCAACGGCGGATGCGCCGGTTCCTGCCGGCCTCCCCTCAGCATCGGGATACCGCGCGGCCGGCCATCTGCACGAGCCATCTGCCCTTCGCCCGTATCGGGATGCCATGACCACTCGAATCCTTCTCGTCGACGACGACCTGGAGCTGCGCAGCCTCCTGTGTGAATACCTGGGACGCCAAGGTATCGAGGTCACCGCCTTGCATGACGCAGGCGCGCTAATGCAGCAGCTCGAACGCGAGCGGCCGGATGCGATCGTGCTCGACGTGTTGATGCCCGGCGTCGACGGACTCACTGCCCTTGGGCGGCTACGCGCGTCCGGCGACGATACTCCCGTCATCATGCTGACCGGCCGCAACGATGACGTGGACCGCATCGTCGGCCTGGAAATGGGCGCTGACGACTACATCAGCAAGCCGTTCAACCCGCGCGAGCTGGTTGCGCGCGTCCAGGCCATCTTGCGGCGCCGCCGCGCCTTGCCGGCGCCCGCCGCACCCGAGCAACGCCTGCCGTTCCACTTCGGTCGCTTCACGCTGGACTTCCAGTCCCGCACCCTGAGCGCCGAAAGCCGCTCGATAATCCTGTCCGCCACCGAATTCGCCCTGCTCAAGGTATTCGTCAATCATGCGATGCGCACCCTGACCCGGGAACGTCTGATCGGTCTGCTGTACGGTCCGGAAGGCGAGCATACCGACCGCGGGGTCGACGTGCAGGTCTGGCGTCTGCGGCAAATTCTCGAAGCCAATCCGTCGGCCCCGCGCCTGATCCAGACGGTCCGCGGCCGTGGCTATGTTTTCGTTCCCGACGGCGAACAACATGCGCAGGTGCAGCCATCGGCGTTGGTCTAGAATGTCCGCGCTCGCGGCTGTGGCTCGGAGCGACGGCGCAAACGCCGGGGTGCAACGCGCTGCGCTGCAGTAGAGGTGAAAGCTTGTCGGCCATCCCGGTCATGGGACTGTCACGCAAGTGCAAGACAGAGTCGGCAAAATCCCGCTCACAATGAAAAACGATGCAACGGGGCGAGAGCGTGACCACAAAATATAAAGTGCTGTTTCTCTGTCGTGAGAATTCAGCGCGCAGCATCATTGCCGAAGCGCTGCTGCGCGAGCTGGCAGGCCACCGCTTCGAGGTATTCAGCGCGGGAGCGGAACCGGCCGCGCGGGTTCACGCGCTGGCAATTGCGCAACTGCGCCCCGGCATCTCCGAACTCGGCCTGCTCAACCCCAAGAGCTGGCTCGAGTTTACCGGCGAGTGGGCGCCACGCATGGACCTGATCGTCGCGCTCGACGAGCGCGTCTCCGAGTATCACGCGCCGGCGTTTCCGGGTGCCCCGTTGTTCGTCAACTGGGAGTTTGCCGACCCGCTCGCGCAAGGCATGACCGCGGAGGAACGCACCCGCTCGTTCGAAAAGGTCTTCTGGCAGATCGTGCGCCGCGTGACGCTGTTCATGGAGTTGCCCCGTTATGCGCTGCCTGCGGCCTCGAGCGCGCAGAGCGTGGAGCGCGTGGCCGACGACAGCGGCATCGTGTGTCAGGGTTGAGCGCACCGCTCGCGGCCCGGCGTTTCCTTGAGGGCCCCCAGACCTGCCGCTTACGCGTCAGGCCCCCCGAGGGGGTCAAGCAAACTTGGGGCGGCCCGGCGTTTGCTTGAGGGCCCCCAGACCTGCCGCTTACGCGTCAGGCCCCCCGAGGGGGTCAAGCAAACTTGGGGCGGCCCGGCGTTTGCTTGAGGGCCCCCAGACCTGCCGCTTACGCGTCAGGCCCCCCGAGGGGGTCAAGCAAACTTGGGGCGGCCCGGCGTTTCCTTGAGAGCCAGTCGTTACATAATCCGTAGCCGCTTGCAGAGGGTCCGCAACCGGGCCAATGCACACTCCCGTCGCGCAGCGCACAAACTCCATCGTTTCAACCACTTGCGCGGTTTTCCCGGGAATTGTCCACAGCCTTGCGAACAGATTATGTGGACAACTCGGCACACCGTTCGATGAGATGGCACCGCCCATGCAGTCGCGCTTCGGTTAAACGGCGCACCGGCACCGCTCGCGGCAGCGGCCGGCGCAGTGGAAAATCAGCAAGCTCTGCACCGCCATCCCTGCGCTAACGGACTATGCTACGGCCATCATGAAGCCCAGCACAGAACGTGACTACCATCGCCGGATCGCCCGCGTCATCGAGGCGATCCTCGCCGATCCAGGTGCGCCCCACACGGTGGAAAGCCTCGCCTCGCTCGCGCACCTCTCGCCTTTTCACTTCCACCGTATCTACCGTGCGCTGACCGGCGAGAGCATCGCTGAAACGGTCCAGCGCGTGCGGCTCGCTCAGGCGGCCCATCGTCTGACCGTCGCGGGTGATTCGGTGACCACCGTGGCGGGCAAAGTGGGCTACGAGAGTCCGCAAGCGTTCTCAAGGGCGTTTCGCGGCTTTGCCGGCATCAGTCCGAGCACCTTCCAGATGCGGCAACGACGCCTGAGCGCTCCCGATGCAAGTGGGCCACGCATCGCAGACGCCAACGTAGGCCGCGCGGCTACCGGCGCTGATTTGCCGTGCGTCGAACTGGTCGAGCTTGCTCCGATCGATGTGCTGTGTCTTCGCCACGACGGTCCCACCGCCACCATCAGCCAGACCTTCAAGGCGTTGTGGCAGAGATTGGGCTGCAGCCCGAAGGAGGCGCTGGCTCAAGGCACGATCGGCCTGTGCTCCGGGGATCCGGAAGAGCCCGGCAGCTTTCGTTATCTGGCTGCCGTCGTACGGAGCATCACGATGCCAGCACCCAGTCCGCTTGAAACCGTGCGGATCGAGGGGGGACTGTATGCGTCCCACCGGCTGGTCGGTCCCTACGCGCTGATTGCACCGACGTTCCAGGCGCTGTTCGGCGGCTGGCTGCCGCAAAGCGGCTACGAACCCGACGCCCGGCTGGCGCTCGAGTTCTATCGCAGCCGGCCTGCGCCGGACCGGCAGCACGAATACGTCACCGACCTGATGATTCCCGTTCGCAAGGACTAGACATGCTTCGTCGTTACTTCGCCGCCGTCGCACTGATCGCGGCATGCTGCGCCACCTCAGCTACTGCCGCCGGCAACGACAGCCCCGCGCCGTATCACGTCGGCGCAGCCATGCGGGTCTTTCATCCCACCGTCGCGCGCAACTGGCGCGGCGCGCAGACCGAGGCGCTCATCACGAACCTCTGGTATCCAGTGGATGCCGACATCCCCGAATCGGCCCACACGATCGACGAAGGTGGCCGACCGCTCTTCCAGGGGCATGCACTCGCAAACAACGCCCCCGTTTCCGCCGCTCACGCAAGGTATCCGCTAGTGCTGTTGTCGCACGGCACCGGCGGGACCGCCGCCAGTCTCGACTGGTTAGCCTCCGCGCTCGCCGCGAACGGCTATATCGTGGCCGGCGTCAATCATCCGGGCAACAATGCACTGGAGCCACTGACCCGTGAAGGCTTCATGCTCTGGTGGGAGCGCGCCACCGACCAAAGCGAGGTGCTCGACGGCCTGCTCGCCGATCCGGTGCTGGGCAAGCGCATCGATACCACGCGCATCGGCGCGGCGGGTTTTTCGCTCGGCGGCTACACGGTCCTCGAACTGGCGGGCGCGCGAACCGATCTGCAAGGATTCCTGAGCTTCTGCGCTTCGCCCGCCGCGGATGCGATCTGCCATCCGCCCGAGATGCAACGTCTTCAAGGCGGTGCACCCGTACCGACCAATTTCTCGCCGCAAATGTCCGCATCGATGGCACGCTCGGGCGCCTCGTACCGGGACCCGCGTATCAAGGCCGTCTTCGCCATCGCGCCGGCATTGGGCGAGGCCTTCAACGAGACATCTTTTGCGGGGATCGAGATTCCGGTATCGCTACTGGCCGGCACCAACGACGTCACCGTGCCGGTTGCAACCAACCTTCAACGGATGGCAGGCTTCATGCCCAACGCCAAGGTCACCTTGTTGCCTGGCGCCACGCATTACACGTTTATGGACACCTGTGTGCCGGCCGTGGTCGAGCGCCTCGCAAGAATTTGCCAGGACCCGCCGGGGGTCGAGCGCGACACCATCCATGCACAAGCGATCGAAGCGGTGCTCGACTTCTTCAGCCATACGCTGCCGGCAACCACACAGTAGCCGGAGCAGACCTCAGGGCACGAGGCGCTCCGGGTCGCGCGGCACGAACGCGGCCTCCTTGACATTGGCGAGACCCAGCAGCCGCATGATCACCCGTTCGATGCCGAGACCGAAGCCACCGTGCGGCGGACAACCGTAGCGAAAGTTGTCGAGGTAGTGCGTGATGCTGGCCAGCTCGATGCCCTTCTCGGTCGCCTGCTGACACAGCACGTCGTAACGATGCTCGCGCAGCGCGCCGGTGGTGATTTCAATGCCCCTGAAGATCAGATCGAAGCTCTTCGTCGTGCCCTGCTCCCGGTCCCATGCGTGATAGAACGGACGCCTGGCGATCGGATAGTCGCTCACGAAGATCAGGTCGGAGCTAAGCACTTTATACAGCATGCTTTCACCTTCGTCGGGCAGGTCTTGCGCCGGACCGAGAGGCATGCCGTGAGCAGAGAGAATCGTCTTCGCCTCGGCCAGGCTGAGATGTTCGACGCTCGGCTCAAGCAGCAGATCGACACCGAATAGCGCTTTGACGTCCGCGGCAAACGGCGCGAGCCTGGCGAAGGCATAGCGCAGCATCTGCTCCTCAAAGGACGTGACCTGTGCGGTTTCGAAGGCCCAGGCGAATTCGATGTCCAGACCCGTAAACTCGGTCATATGCCGGCTGCTGCGGCTTTCCTCCGCGCGAAACACCGGTCCGATTTCGAACACGCCTTCGAGCCCCGACGCAATGCCCATCTGCTTATAGAACTGCGGCGACTGCGCGAGAAAAGCCTCGGTTTCGAAATAACTGACGCGAAACACCTGGGCGCCGCTTTCACTGGCGTTACCCATCAGCTTGGGTGTGTGCAGCTCGGTGAAACCTCGCCCTAGCGCGAACTCGCGGCAAGCGAATTCGAGCGCGCTGCGCAAACGCAACATGAGCTGCCACTTGGGCGTCTTCAGGTCCACGACGCGATGGTTAAAGCGCAGGTCGACGCTGCTCGTCCCGGTAACCGGATAAGGCTGCGCCCGCGAAAACACCTCCACCGAGCGGACCTGAAGCTCTACGCCAAAGGTCTTGCTCTGCGCGGCGCTCACGACAACACCGGTGACCGCGAAGGTCGAACCGGTGAGCAATTGTCCCGCCTGAGCATGCTGTGCCACCGACGCCTTGTCGACGACCAGTTGCAGCGTGCCGGTGGCGTCGTGGGCGAGCAGGAACTGCAGGTTCTTCTGGTCCCTCAGTACATCGAGCGTCAGATAAAGCGTCACCACTTCACCGATACGGTGCTTCACGTCTTCGACTAACGTCCTCATGGTTCTCTGCCTTGATGAAAAGCGTGCGGAAATAAAAAAAGGCACTCAGTTCGTGAGTGCCTTTGGCTTGACGGTGCTTATTTTTCAACAGACAAATAATCTCCTGTCACCCAAAGGCGACAAATTATTATTCCGGTCGAGACGGCTAAAACGGCACATGGTCTGGAGAAAAATAGTCAACGGAGCGGATCGAATATCGGTTTGCCGGAATACGGACGCGGCTAAGGCCGACAAGCTGACGCGATCTAAGGTAACAAACTTTGAGGGAAAGCGCAAAACGTGCTGCAGGACGGCTTGTGCGTACAACTGTACAACCGCTCAATCCGCCATCGTGCGCATGGCCCGGTATTCGCGCCGCACGATATCCATCAATTCCGCGACCGACGTGCTAGCCGCCTCCTTCTCGTAGGTCACGCGCCCGCGCTGCATCAGCATGACGCGATCGGCGATATCGAGCGTCTGCGCATAGTTGTGCATGATCATCACGATCGACAAGCCGCCCTTCTCCTTCAGGCGCAGCACCAGATCGATAATCAGTCCGGCTTCGCGCGCACCCATCGCGGCGAGCGGCTCGTCGAGCAGCAGGATCTTCGCATTGGAATTCACCGCCCGTGCAACGGCAATGGCCTGCCGCTGCCCGCCCGAAAGCTGCTCGACCGGTAGGTCCACCGAAGGCACGCGCACACCGATCTCTTCGAGACATTCCGCCGCGCGTTGACGCATCGCCCGGTTGTTCAGCAAGCGAAACGGCCCCGACCGGACGATCTCGCGATTGAGGAACATGTTGTGATAGATGCTCAGCGAATTCGCCAGCGCGAGGTCCTGATAGACGCATTCGATGCCGAGCGAGCGCGCGTGATCCACCGAGCGCAGCAGCGTCTCTTCACCGCCGACGAATAGCGTGCCGCTCGTCTGCTGCTGAAAACCGGTGAGAATCTTGATCAGCGTCGACTTGCCCGCACCGTTATCGCCGAGCACGCCAAGAATCTCGCCGTGCTTGAGCGTGAGCGTCACGCCGTCGAGCGCCGTGACGGCGCCAAAACGTTTGACGATGTTTTCGCCACGCAGCGCTTCCGGCGTCCCGGCCATCACAACTCTCCCTTGCGTGCGAGACGGACCACGTGGATGTTGAAGATCATCGCCGCCAGAATCGCCGCGCCGAGAATCATGTTGAAGGTGAACGCATTGATGCCGATCAGCGTGAAGCCGTCGTTCAGAATGCCGAGCACCGCTGCGCCGATCAACCCGCCGATGATCGTGCCCGAACCACCGGCCAACGGTGTGCCGCCGATCACCGCCGCCGCCACGGCGAGAAACATGATCTGGTTGCCGCCCGCCTGCGGGTCGATCGAGGTAATGCGAAAGCCTTCGAGAATGCCCGTAAAACCGGCCAGCACCGCGGCCAGAACAAAGTTGCCGAGCTTCAGCCGCTTCACGTGGATACCTGCCTCGCTTGCCCCGAGCTGATTCGCTCCCGAGGCGATCGTATGCAGGCCCCAGCGGGTATGCCGCAACAGCACGTGCATCACCGCGACGATCGCAACCGTCCAGATGATCTCGCTATAGCCCCAACCACCCATGAGCGCCGAGAAATCGGCATCGCCGGGTGGGGACACAGGCGTGCCGCGCGAGATCGTCAAGGTGAAACCGTTGACGAAAAACAGCGTGCCGAGCGTCGTCACAAACGACGGGATGCGCAGGTAGACGGTGACCGCGCCATTGACGAGCCCCACCACTGAGGCCGCCGCCACGCCGGCCAGCAGAGCGATCCAGGTGGGTGCGCCGGCCTCGTGCGCGAAATGCATGATGAACGGGGCAAACGCAAACACCATCCCCGCCGAGAGGTCGATCTCTCCGCCGATCATCAGCATGATTTCCCCGCAGGCGATGATCGCCACCGGCGCGATGAACTGCGACAGGTTTTCGAGGCTCGCGCTCGTCAGCAGGAAATCGTGATTGACGGTTTCGAAGTAGGCACACAGAATCAGCGCCACCGCCAGAATCCGGATCTCGCTCGAGCGGCCGAGCACGCGAGGCCAGTGCCTCGCGCGCCCGGTGGACTTGGTGGTCTCGCTCACGGACGACATTACGACGTGATCCCGCCACTACGCGGTACGATCTGCGGCTTGGTGCTCTTGCCTTCGTAGCGCGTTTCGGTATTCAGATACGGATCCACCGTGCCCTTGGTGACGAACTTCAGTCCCGTGTTGATATTGGCCGGCCCCACCAGCCCGCCGGAGGCAAGGAAAACGAACGCTTCGACCACGGTATAGAAACCTTGCACGTAAGGTTGCTGATCGATCGTGAAGTCGAGAAAGCCGTCGTGGATCAACTGCACCGTACGCGGCAACAGATCGAAGCCACCGCCATGCACGCCCTTGGCCGGCAGATTGGACTCCTTCATCACCTCGGCGACGCCCTGGGTGCTGCCCGCGTCGACAGCGAACATGCCTTTCAGGTCCTGATGGCCCAGGTAGAACGACTTGATCTTGGAGAGTTCTTCGTTGACCGTCGCGCCGGTGGCGATCATCTGCGCATCGATCTTCTTGCCGGATTTCTTGATCGCATCCATCGCACCGTCGAGGCGAGGCTGGATGTTGAGCTGGCCCGGTGTGGCAATAAAGAGTGCGACGAGACCGCTATCGACGAGGCTCGCAATCCGCTCGCCCATCTGGTAGCCCGACAGGTACAGATCCTGGCCGATATACGCAAGACGTGGATTGGAACTGCCGCGCGGCGCGTCGGCGTTATACGCAAAGACCGGAATACCGGCATCGAGCGCTTTCTGGATCGGCTTGTCGAAAGCCTTCGGATCGACGATCGGCACGGCAATCGCGTCAGCCTTGGCGGCAATCGCCGCATTTACCGCGTTGACCATTTCGCCGACGTCAGCGTTCGCCGAACCGGTCCACTGGTAGTCGAAGCCCAATAGTGCTGAGGCATCCTCAATACCATATTGCGTCGGCACGAAGAACGGATTGGTCGTCACGTGATTGACGAACACAATCTTCCAGCGCTTGTGCGAGGGAAAGGGCGCGGCATCGGCTGCCTGCGCCGGGGTGGTTACACCGCCTAGCAAGGCCATCGCCGCAGCAAGGCCCGCACCTTGCAGCAGGCCGCGACGCATGCCCTGAACTTCACCTTGTGATTCCTGCTTGTTCTCTTCCCGCTCCTCGGCCATGTCAATCTCCCGTCTCTCAGTTGTTCAACCCTGACTGTTCATGACGGCGCAGGCCGGGAAAGCGCCGTTGCCGGCCATCACCATGCTCAACGGAACCCGCTTGCACAAGCGCATGCGTTCCCGCATGACGATCCACAGAAAATGCTATATCACGGGTCTACACCTCATAATCGATGTATACCCTTAACTAGTCGGACTATTTATTAGTAAGCCAAATGGCAGTCCATGGCGCGTACGACGGCCGTATTGCAGCGCAAGCGTGGCTCGGCCAATCTTGCAGAATGACAGTGTTGCAGTGCAGAAATGCCTATAAACGGCAAGCCCTCGGCACGCATGGAAGATCCGGCCCACGACGTATCGAGCGTACCGGAAATCCCACATTGCGGGTGGCGGCGAGTACACCATGCAAGATAAATAGTATGACTATCTATTGAGCCTAGAGAGCGCCCCATGGAGAACGTCCAACGCCCGCCACTCCGCACACAGGTACACGCACGTCAGCTTCAGGAAAAAGAACGGCCTAAGCCGGATGGCCGCCGCCGATTTCGAGAATACTCTCGGCGTCGGCACTCGCGTTTTCCAGTTGAACGAGGCTCGCCTGGCGCGCGCCGAGCGGATCACGGCTCTGGATGGCGGTGAGAATCGCCTTGTGACGCGGCAATGACAATGCATGCGTGTCCGGATGGCGGCTCGTCAGCTTGATCGATTCCGACAAGGCAAGCGACAGCATATTGCCGATATGCGCGAGCAGATCGTTGTGGGTGGCAGCCATGATGGCGCGGTGAAATTCGAGGTCCGGTTCGAGCAGCGCGCCGGCGGTCGGGGCACGCTCCATGCGCTCGTAAGCCGCGGCGATGCGGGCGAGATCGTCGCTGGTCGCCGCCGTTGCAGCGAGCGCAGCAGCAGCCGGTTCGATGACGCGGCGCACCGTCAGCAGCGAGCGAAAGAACTCACCCTCCGGCACGCTGCTTAACGTCCAGTACAACACATCGGGGTCGAGCATGTGCCAGTCTTCGCGCGGCCTCACCACGCTGCCCACACGCGGCTTCGATACCACCAGCCCCTTCGCCACCAGCACACGCGTCACCTCGCGCAGCACCGGACGGCTCACGCCATAGCGCTCGCACAGGTCGGCCTCGACAGGCAGACGCTGGCCAGGCCGCAGCTTGCCGCTGACGATATCCATGCCGAGCTCCTGCACGATCCGTCCGTGCAGGCTCTTGCGTTGTTGCAGATGACGATAATCCATTTGAATAGATCGCGAGCCGGGCACACGGATGACGCATAGATGCGCGATCAAGCATAACACGCACGATCGGCCCGCATCGCAGGTCCGCAAGCGCCCGGACGCACCGCATCATTTGATCGACGCGCCGCGTTCGCTGAGGAGCTGGCGAAGAATGCTGCGATGGCAACGGCTCTCGTCGTCGCAATAGCAACCGACCGAAAAGTTCGTGGTCTTCGACATTGCCGCGAGCAGGTCCAATACCTTGCTAGTGTCGCTATCGTTCATCTCGGCGCGGTAGCTGCGCGCGAACTTGTCCCAGTCTGCCTGGCTGACAGCCTCCTTGGCTTGCGCAATCAAGGGCGCGCTCGGCGCAAGGTTGGGCAGCCAGACATCGTAATAGTCGCGTGTGCCGAATTCCGCCTTCGGCACGCCGCGCGGCGGCCGCCGCACCGTGCCGATGCGCAGCCCTTCGTCTGCCGCCCTTGGTGTGCCAAGCTGCACGATGCGAATCGCCATGTTGCCGATCTCCCATGTTGTGAATGTGAAGCGCTTGTCCAGATCGCCGGGATGCGCTCAAAGGAAAACAGTCGAATCAAGCGCGCGTCGGTCACGCTATTGCGGCTCGCCTTGCGGGCAGGCGGTCGTCGAAAACACCAGGCAATCTCTCGCCTGCGTGCCGAACGCGGGCAGCACGAGCCATTTCTTCAAGATACCTTCGCACTGCATACCGAGTTTTTCAAGCACGCGCCGCGAGCCGGTATTCTCCGGATCGCACACCGTCCAGATTCGTTGCGTAGCCGGATTGCGCCATAGCGCCTCGAGCGCTGCACGCCCTGCCTCGGTCACCAGACCCTGCCCCCAGAAGCGCTCGGAAATGCCGAAGTGAATCTCGGTTCTGTGTCCGTGAGGGACGACGAGAAAAAGGCCGATCGCCTCATCCGCGGCGCGTGTGCTGATGACCCAGGCGAACGGTGCATCGTCGTGCAGACTCCAGGCTTCATCGCACCATTTCTTCAGCATGACCTCGGTGCGCGCAGCATCCGGGTCGGCGCGGCGTTGCAGAAAGCGCGAGCAACGTTGACTACCGGTGTAATTGGCGAACAGCACCTGGGCGTCGCCTTTTCTCGCGCGGCGCAAGTGCAAGCGTTCGGTCATGAGTTCACGCCGATGTTCCATCTGGGCTCCCGTAGGCATGGCGCCTTTGTGCCCGCAAGGCGGCGCGATCGTTAGAATGATCCCCTACCCAGGCAGCGAGACAACACCATGCTAAACGGCAAGCGTATTGCAATAGTGGCGGCGATGGCAAGAAACCGGATAATCGGCGCGGCCAACGACATCCCGTGGAAAGCCCCAGGCGAGCAGCGGCGCTTTCGCGACCTGACGCGGGGACAACTGGTGGTGATGGGCCGGCGCACGTACGAGTCGATCGGCCGGCCCCTGCCCGAGCGCGATGTGCTGGTCATCGGCTCGCGTGATGTCGACGCCGAACGGGTGGCCACATGCCGCTCGCTGGATGAAGCCATCCAGATTCTTGGCGACGATGCGCGCGACGAGATTTTTATCGCGGGCGGCGAGCAGATCTACCGTCTGTTCCTGCCGTACGCCGACACCTTCTACCTGACGGAAGTCGATCTGGAACCCGCCGGCGACACCGTGTTTCCGGAGTTGCCACCTGGCTTCAAGTGCGTCGAGCGGGTTCACGTCGGCGGAGAACCCGCTTACACCTTCCTGACTTTTCGACGCGCCGCCAACGAGAACGAAAACGCAAACGCCAGCGAGCCTGCACGGCCCAACTCGTCCCGTTAGCGGCCCCCTTGCTACACGTGGCCAGGCTGCTCCTCGCCGGCCGTACCCGTCGCTGCTGCCGGCCCCGTGATCGAGCCCGACGCGTCCTCCAGCGCCGTGTCGTGATGCAGCAGCAACACGGCCCCAACCCCTACGAGCCCGGCTCCCGCAAGACACAGCAGTCCCACGCCAAAGCCGCCGGTACTATCCTTGATCCAGCCCATCGCATAAGGACCAAAAAAGCCCGCCAGGTTGCCGAGCGAATTCACAGCGGCAATGCCGCATGCCGCCGCCGCGCCGGACAGGAATGCCGCCGGCAAGGTCCAGATCACCGGCAGGCAGCCGAAGATACCGAAGCCCGCCAGCGAAAGCGCGGCCATCTTCAACACCGGGTTATCCAGTCCCGCCGCCGCGCCGATCCCACCCGCGGCCACCAGCAGCGCAATCGCCACGTGCCGCTTGCGTTCGAGCTTGCGGTCCGAGTGCCGCCCCCACAGCACCATGCTGATCACACCGACCACGTAAGGCAAGGAAGTGACGAAGCCGGTCTGCAGGTTGCTCAGACCAAACGCCTTGACGATCTGCGGCAAGAAAAAGCTCAGACCGTAATTGGTTGCGTTCGCACCGAAATAGATCAGCGCAATCGCCAGCACGCGCGGATTGACCAATGCCTCGCGCACACTGAACTTGCGCACCGATTCGCGCCTCGCGCGCTCCTCGGCAAGCCGGCTGATCAGCCACTCGCGCTCGTCGACTTTCAGCCAGTTCGCATCGGCGGGCTTGTCGGTCAGATAGAACAGCACCACGATCGACAGCACCACCGCAGGCGCCGCCTCGAGCAGATAGACCCATTGCCAGCCCGCCATGCCGCCGAGGCCATTCAAGCCGAGCAAGGCGCCTGAGACGGGCGCGCCGATCACCGTGGAAAGTGGAATTGCCGCCATGAAGTACCCGACCACGCGCGCACGATACATGGCGGGGAACCAGAGCGTCAGCAGAAAGATGATGCCAGGGAAAAACCCGGCCTCGGCGATGCCCAGCAGCACCCGCAGCGTATAGAACACGTGGGCGGCCGACATGCCGGTGTAGCGCGCAATGCCGGGGATGAACGCCATCGCGCCGGCAAGCACGCCCCACGTGAACATGATGCGGGCAATCCAGCGCCGCGCGCCGAATTTCTCCAGCAGCAGGTTGGACGGCACCTCGAAGAAAAAGTAAGCAATGAAGAATATCCCTGCGCCGAAGCCGAACGCGCTCGCCGACAAACCCAGGTCCTTGTTCATTTGCAGCGCGGCGAACCCCACGTTGACGCGATCCAGATAAGCCACGAAATAGCAGACGACCAGAAACGGCACAAGCCGCGCCGTGACGCGCGCCAAAGTACGATTCTCAAGCTCCATGAACGCTCCCCTTAACGAGAAACCCTCTATGTGGGTCAGCAACGCCTGGGCGGCGATCCGCCCAGGTAGCCAAAGAGTAGTCGCCAGCAGAGCGTCGGCAAAGTGATTTCTGCGGGTCGTGCGGTCGCTGGCGGAGTGCTTCGGGATCGACTACGCTGGCGACTGAGCTTTCAATCGTCCTGCACGATCGCTGTGCACGGCCCGTGCACAGCTTTTGCATGGCAAACCAGGTTCGCCCTCACGCGAACGCTCTCCCCTTTGACCGAGTCTGTCCACGCATCGCATGAGCAAGCTCCTCGCTATTCCTCGCTCGGCTGACCGGCTGCTGCGAACCGGCAACATCGCGCAGCGGCTATCAGCCGACCTGAATGGCGCCGCGTGCGGATGAACGCGCGGCGTGCAGTTCATGCGCTGCTAGGCGCGACGCTGCTGCTCGCGCCCCTCGCCGCGGCCGCACTATCGAAGCAGGCAGGGTTCGCCGCCCAATGCAGTGCGCTGCAGGGCACCGCCATTCCCGCACAACTGATTGCCTTGCCGACCCGCGGCGCGAGCATCGACAGCGCGGCGATGGTAGCCGCCACCGCCACCGGCAACCAGAGCGGCGATTATTGCCGCGTCACCGGCAGCATCAAGGCGGTGCAGCCGGACACGCCCGATATCCACTTCGACGTGAACCTGCCGGTGCGCTGGAACGGACGCGCACTGCAGATCGGCGGCGGCGGATATGACGGCGTGGTGGTGAGCGGCACCGGCGTGACGCCGTTTTCGCCCGATCATGCGCCGCTCGCCAGCGGGTACGCGACGTTTGGCGACGACTCCGGCCACACCGGCAATTCAGCGCTGGCCGACTTCGGCCTGATCAACGAAGCAGTGGTCAATTTCGGCTTTGCGCATCTGAAGAAAACTCACGATGCCGTGCTCGCAGTGATCGAACGCGTGTACGGCCGGCCTCCCGAGCGGATGTATTTCGGCGGCGGGTCGACCGGCGGCCGCGAAGGCTACACGGTAATGCAGCGCTTCCCGGACGACTACGACGGCGTGATCGCCAATTCGCCCGCACTCAATTTTTCCGGCGTGCGCCTGCTAGGCGTCGCGCTTGGAAGGGCCGAATACGGCGTGACGGGCGGTTATCTGCCTCCGGCGCTGCTGGAGCGGGTTTACCAGCGCACCCTCGAAGTCTGCGACAAACTGGACGGCATCGCCGACGGCATTGTCAGCGACGTGGCCGCATGCCGAAAGCATGAGCAGGAAGTGGTCGATTCGCTACGCTGCGCGAGCGCCGCAGGCAGCACAGATGCCGGCGCTTCCGGCGGCAGCGCCGACTGCCTCACCGAGCCGCAGATTGCGACGCTGCGCGTACTGCGCGACGGCCTCGCGCTGCCCTATCCGCTCGCCTGGAACGCAGACCATTACGCCGGCTACAACGTATTCCAGGGCACACGCCTGACCGGCGTGCTCGGCCTCGGGCACGAGCCGGCACGCCTGGCGCTGCCGACGTTCTTCGCCAACGGCTATCTGTTCACCCAGGGCGACAGCTACGTGCGCTATTTCGTGACTCAAAACGCGAAGTCCGACTCGCTCGCCGTCGACCCGGCGCATCCAGGCCGCTACCGGCAGCGGCTATTTGCCCTGTCGCAGACGATCGGCGCCATGGACACGGATCTGTCACGTTACATCGCGCGCGGCGGCAAACTGATTACGCTGCAGGGACTCGCCGACGAAGTCATCAGCCCGAATCAGACGATTGCGTACTACGACGCGCTGATCGCGCGTTTCGGCAGCGACAAGGTCGATTCGTTCATGCGCCTCTACATGGTGCCCGGCTACCAGCACGGCAATGGCGTGTTTATCCCGTCGGTCGATCTGCTCGGCGCACTCGATAACTGGGTCACGCGCGGCGTCGCGCCAGAGGCGCTGACCGCCACGGATATTGCCGCTCCGACCAACGGCCGTACGCGCCCCTTGTGCAGATATCCGATGTTTCCGCGCTACCTCGGCAAGGGCAATGTCAATCGTGCGAGCAGCTTCGCCTGCGCCGAACCGTAAGCGGATTGGGCCGCAAAAATTACCGGCGAATCAGTAGGTATCCTCACTCGCTTACCCTTACCCGGCACGCCTTGACTTCATTGAATTTGGGCGTACCGTAAACAGCATCACCGCACGTTTGCCGGAACGGCAACTCGCAAGGAAAGACCATGGGCAACAGATATGAACGCTCACGCCTGTCGCGTTCGTTCACCTACAAGGGCATTCAGTACCATCCCGGCATGCTCCTCGTTCTGGCCGCCCAGCTCGTCTGTCTCGCTGCCTTTTCGTTTGCCGCCAATCTGCTCAGCCACGACAAATGGATGTCCCTGACGCTCGGCTTCAGCCTGCTGTTCGGACTGATTCTGTCGCTGGGTTTTTTCGGCACCTGGAGTCAATTCCGTGACGATATCGATCTGTGGACGTTCTTCAACACCAACCCGGTGGAGTCCGCAGTGGCGATAGCGACGGCCGGCGAAGTCATCGCCATCATGATGATGGGGCCGTCCACCTGAGCGTCCAGGCGAGGCACCAATCGCACCGCGCGGCAAAACCCAAAGCGAGGGGAAAAACGGCGGCAGAAAAGACTGAGGGCAGCACCAGGCTGCCCTCATTGCGATGAAACTTACCGCGCCGCCGGGACTTAGAACGCCGTCCCGATCTGGAACTGGAACTTCTGGTACTGGTCGCCGGAGTGCTTGACGAGCGGGAAGCCCAGGCTCAGCTTGAGCGGCCCGATCGGCGAGATCCACGCGAGACCCGCACCATACGCGTAACGCAGACCGTTCGCGCCGATACTGCTGCCTTCCGTACCCCAGACGTTACCGCCGTCGAAGAACGTGAAGACGCGCAGCGTGCGGTCGTAGCCGGTGCCCGGCAGCGGGAACGTCAGTTCGATGTTGCCGACCAGCATTTTCGAGCCGCCGATCGGGTCGCCCGTGGTCGCGTCGCGCGGACCCAGCGAGCTCGGCTCATAGCCGCGCACCGAACCGATACCGCCGGCGTAGTAGTTCTTGAAAATCGGGTACGGCTTGCCCTGGAGGCCGTTGCCGTAACCGCCCTGGAAGTTCAGGCCCAGCACGAAGCCGCGCGCGAACGAATAGTAATACTGTGCCTGCAGGTCCGCCTTATAGTAAGGCGTACTGCCGATCGGCGAACCCCATTCGGCGTTCGCTTGCGTGAAGTAACCGCGGCTCGGTACCAGCGCGCTGTCGCGGTTATCGCGCGACCAGCCTACCGTCAGCGGCACGTTGTTCGACACGCGGCCGAAATTGTTCACGTAGTCGATGTAGCTTTGCGGCGTGGTCGAGTCCACGTCGAGCCGGTTCTGCTCGAAGCCGAGACCGAAGTAGACCATGTCCGATTCGGAGAACGGAATACCGAACTTCATATCGGCGCCCGCGGTGATGATCCGGAAGCTCGTGTCGGTCGTGTTCGAGTAGTACAGCGGCTCGCTGGTGCGGTAGTAGACGTCGGTAATGCGCTTGATGCCGTCCACCGTGAAGTACGGATCCACCTGGGTGACCGTCAGCGTACGGAACGTGGTTGCCGTGTTCACGTTCACGGCGAGGCTCGTGCCCGAACCGAACACGTTGTCCTGCGACACGCCTGCCGAAATGATCGGACCTTCGCCGGAACCGTAACCGAGACCCAGCGTGACCGAGCCGGTCGGCTTTTCCGTGACCTTGACGTTCACGTCCACCTGGTCGGCCGTGCCTTCCACCGGCACCGTCGTCACGTCGACGTCGGTGAAGTAGCCAAGACGGTTGATCCGGTCTTTGGACAGCGCCAGACGGCTGGAGTCGAACCACGAGCTTTCGAGCTGACGCATTTCACGGCGCACCACTTCGTCGCGCGTGCGGGTGTTGCCGATAATGTTGATGCGGCGCACGTAGACACGGCGGCTCGGATCCACTTGCAGCGTCAGGTCGACGGTGTGGTGTTGCTGGTCGATCTGCGGCTGTGCGTTGACGGTGGCGAACGCGTAGCCGTATTCGCCGAGCTTGTCGACCACGGCCTTGGTGGCGGCTTTCAGCTTGGCAGCCGAAAAGCGGTCACCCGGTTTGATCTTGACGAGCTTCGTGAGCTCCGCCTCGCGATCGAGCAGGTTGCCCGACAGATGGATACCGGAAATCGTGTACGGCTCGCCCTCGTGCAGGGTGAGCGTCAGGTACATGTCCTTCTTGTCCGGCGACAGCGAGACCTGGGTCGAATCGATGTTGAACTCGAGGTAGCCGCGGTCGAGATAGTACGAGCGGATGTTCTCGAGGTCGGTGGTCAGCTTGTCTTTCGAGTACAGGTCGTTCTTCGTGTACCACGAGAACCAGTTCGGCGTGGACTGCTGCATTTCGTCACGCAGCGTGCTGTCGCTGAACACCTTGTTGCCGATGAAGTTGACCTGGCGGATCTTCGCGCTCGGACCTTCGATCACCGAGAACAGCAGGCCGACGCGGTCACGGTCGATCGGCGTGACCGTGGTGGTGACTTCGGCCGCGTAATAACCATGCGTCAGGTACTGACGTTTCAGTTCCTGCTGGGCACGGTCGACCAGTGACTTGTCGTAGTAGCGGCCGAGCGACAGTCCGACCGAGTTCAGCGCCTTGGTCAGGTTGTCCTTGTCGAATTCGTGGAGGCCGGCGAAATCGATGGTGCCGATCGCGGGACGCTCCTGCACCTGCACCACGACGACATCGCCGTCAGTCGAGATCTTGACGTCGTTGAAGAAGCCCGTCGCATACAGCGCGCGGATGGCTTCAGAGGCCTTGTCGTCGGAGAAAGTGTCGCCCTGCTTGATGGGCAGATACGCGAAAACGGTGTTCGGTTCGACGCGTTGCAGGCCTTCGAGGCGGATGTCGCGCACCACGAAAGGGGTGGTGGCAAAGGCCGAGACTGCTGTAGCGCTCAGGCCGATAAATGTCAGCGCCCTGGCGCAGCGGGCCGATAGTGTTTGAACCTTCATGCAGGATAAGCGACAAGAATTCAATGCAACATGGAAACCGCCGCCGCTTGATTTCCAATCTCTGGCCCACGGCGCGGATGGGGATGTCTCTTGGGTCTACTGCAGTCTGATGCTGGAGGTGTCGCCGACGGGCGCAAGCCCAGTAGCAACCGCCAGCACTTCCGTCATATGGCGTGCTTGCGAACGAGGCACCTGGATAAAGCTAGTTCGAGAGTATAGAACGGATTAGCCCCTGAGCGACCTACCTGGATTCCAGACGATTCACTTTACTTTTATTACAAAATTCATACGTTTCCTACGGTCATAGTTACCCTCTTCGAGCATGCTCAAAGAATTTTCATACCATAGCACGAAAAATACCCGACGTAACATCGGCGATGCCCAGAGCGACGACAACAAGCTTCTCAACACAAGTATTCGTCCGAATACCAACCGTCAACCGGCAGCGAACGACCGGTTCGACCGACCACGCTCTTCAGCACACGCTGCGGAAGGAGATTCGGACGTATACGAATCGTAACAATACGATAAGGTATATCGTAATGTAGATTACGCGCCATTCTGGCACAAGCCGGGTCGCCTCCCGGATAAATTTATCGGATCGCCGGCTGGAAGGTTGCAAGAAACAGACAAGCGCGGAACGCCCAGCGCCCGAATCGCTGCGGCCTACAGGCGTTCGTTCATCAGGCGCGCGGCGAGGAAGTCGATCAGGAGGCGCGCGCGCCGGCAGCTTGCGTCCGACTACCCGGCTTCGGCCATGGCAGCGCACCGCCTCCCGGTGCGACGTGCCCGCAGCGGAAATTCATCTGCTGGAACGCGGGCACTTCGTGCTCGACAAAGCGTGCGATGAAGTTGTCCGGCATATGACGCGGTTTCTCGCCGGGTTGGAGAAACGAACCGGTGGAACTGCCTGACGGTCGAGCGAACCGCAGCCGTCAGGCCGATTCATACCCCAACGGCGCGAGCAGGTTGCGCAGCGCCGCGAGACTCAGCGGACGCGCGAACCAGAACGTTCAAGCAACACCAGACCGGCCGGCGTGGGCTGCACGCCGCGCCGCGAACGGATCAGAAGCGGCACACCGAGGTCGCTCTCCAACTGCGCGATGCGCTTGCTGACCGCCGACGGTTCGATATGCTCTTCCTCGGCGGCACGCGCCATGTTGCGGTGCTCGCACACCGCCACCAGCAGGCGGAGCGTCTTCAGGTCGATATCGCGCACGGGGTCTCCCGGATCTTTTATGTGTTTCTCAATGGGAAATCTGGTGGTTCCAAAATACCTCTTTATAGAAATTCTGGAATGCCTAAAGTTAGCACAACGCCAGCCGCAACGGACTGGCCAGACACCTGAACCCTATTGCATGGGATCGGAGACACCCTCATGTCCGCACTCCCCTCGAATGTCGTCGTCCGCGAAGTCGGCTTGCGCGACGGCCTGCAGAGCATCCAGACCGTGGTCCCCACCGCGCGCAAGATCGAATGGATCGGCGAGGCCTACGCGGCCGGCCAGCGCGAGATCGAAGTCGGCTCGTTCGTGCCGGCCCGGCTGCTGCCGCAACTGGCCGATACCGCCGAGCTCGTGAGGTTTGCCAAAACCCTCCCGGGGCTGTTCGTCTCGGTGCTGGTGCCCAATCTGAAGGGTGCCGAGCGGGCTCTCGAAAGCGGCGCGGATCTGCTGCTCGTGCCGCTCTCGGCGAGTCGCGCGCACAGTCTCGCCAATCTGCGCAAAACGCCCGATGAAGTGATCGCCGAAGTCGCCCGCATCCGCGCCGCACGCGACGCTTGCGGCTCGAAGACGCTGATCGAAGGTGGCATCGGCACCGCCTTCGGCTGCACGCTGCAGGGCGCCGTCGCGCCCGCCGAAGTTCTGCGCTGCATGCAGGCGCTGCTCGACGCCGGCGCGGACCGCGTCAGTCTCGCCGATACGGTCGGCTACGGCGGTCCGGCTGCCGTGCGCAGCCTGTTCGGCGCGGCCCGCGAACTGGCCGGCGAGCGCTTCTGGTGCGGCCATTTCCACGACACCCGCGGCCTCGCGCTCGCCAATGTCCATGCCGCGCTGGAGACGGGCGTGGCCCGCTTCGACGCAACCCTCGCCGGCCTGGGCGGTTGTCCGCACGCACCGGGCGCCAGCGGCAATGCCGCCAGCGAAGACCTCGTCTTCATGCTGGCCGAGATGGGCATCGCCACCGGCATCGACCTGCCGCGCCTGCTGGCGCTACGCGCCAGGCTCGCCCAGTGGCTGCCGGACGAAACGCTGCACGGCGCCTTGTGGCGAGCGGGTCTGCCGAAGACCTTCACCGCCCGCGCCTTTACCTGAAATTTTCGCCCGAGATTTCCATGAGCACTCCAAACAACCTTCCGCTCGACGGCGTGCGCGTCATCGAATTCACCCACATGGTGATGGGCCCAACCTGCGGCATGATCCTCGCCGACCTGGGCGCCGAGGTCATCAAGGTCGAACCGCCGGGCGGCGACAAGACGCGCAAACTGCCCGGGCTCGGCATTGGCTTTTTCCGCTCGTTCAACCGAAACAAGAAAAGCGTGGTGCTCGATATCGCGACGCCCGACGGACACGCTGCCGCGGTCGAACTGATCGGCCAGTGCGACGTGATGCTGGAGAACTTCCGCCCCGGCCTGATGCAACAGTTGAGCCTCGACTACGCAACGCTGGCGAAGCGCTATCCGCGTCTGATCTACGTGTCGCACAAGGGCTTTCTGCCCGGCCCGTACGAGAAGC
Organism: Paraburkholderia sp. SSBN10T; assembly: GCF_056619545.1. Classification (NCBI taxonomy): domain Bacteria; kingdom Pseudomonadati; phylum Pseudomonadota; class Betaproteobacteria; order Burkholderiales; family Burkholderiaceae; genus Paraburkholderia; species Paraburkholderia sp. SSBN10T. The sequence goes on along the minus strand of NZ_JBWQQI010000021.1, from coordinate 24,484 downwards.
GCCTCGCCCTCGACGAAGTCGTGCAGATGATGGGCGGCCTCTCGTACATGACCGGTCCGGCGGGCCGTCCCCTGCGTGCCGGCACGTCGGTCAACGACATCATGGGCGGCATGTTCGGCGCCATCGGCGTGCTGGCCGCGCTGCGCGAGCGCGACACCACCGGCCGCGGTCAGGAGGTGCAAAGCGCGCTGTTCGAAAACTGCGTGTTCCTCAGCGCCCAGCATATGCAGCAGTATTCGATGACCCACGAGCCGCCGCCGCCGATGCCCGCACGCGTCTCGGCATGGAGCGTCTACGACGTGTTCACGCTGGCGGACGGCGAACAGCTCTTCATCGGCGCGGTCAGCGACAAGCAGTTCCTGATGCTGTGCGAGGTGCTGCAATGCCCCGAACTCGCCGCCGAGCCGAGGTTCGCCAACAATGCGCTGCGCGTCGCCGTGCGGCCGGAACTGCTGGCGCGGCTCGGCGCGATCCTGAAGAACCATCGCGCGAATGAGCTCGCGCCGAAGCTGGAGGCGGACGGCATACCGTACGCGCCGATCGTGCGGCCCGATCAGTTGCTCGACGATCCGCATCTGAGGGCGAGCGGCGGCCTCGTGCCGATGGAGACCGAAGACGGCAGCACGACCGACGTCGTCCTGCTGCCGCTGCTGATGGGCGGCCGCCGCCCGGGCGTGCGCCAGGCGCTCGCCAAGGTGGGCGAGCACACCCAGGAAATTCTTGCCCGGCTCAAGGGGCGTGCGGCTTCTTGAGCTGGCGCTTGCTCAGCGGCAGTCGCAACTTCATCCATACCGGCAATTTTTTTCGCGAACCGTGTCGATTCCCCGTCACTTCGCTCGTCGTGGTGATGAAGCCCTGCTGAAAACGGCCGGGCCTCCTGATTCATCAACCTGCCCATCGGAGGAGCGACACCATGTCTGCAGCCGCTGTAAAACCGATTCCGGAAGGAATGCACTCGCTGACCCCGCATCTGATTTGCGCCGGCGCCGCCGAAGCGATCCGGTTCTATACCGAAGCTTTCGGCGCCGCCGAGCAGTTCCGCTTGCCCGGGCCGGACGGCAAATTGATGCATGCGTGCCTGAAAATCGGCGATTCGATGCTCATGCTGGTCGACGAAATGGCCGGCTGCGGGGTGCTCGGGCCGCGCTCGCTGAAAGGCTCGCCGGTCTCGATTCACCTGTACGTGACGAATGTCGATGCCGTGGTCGAACAGGCGGTCAAGGCCGGCGCCCGCGTCACCATGCCCGCCGCCGACATGTTCTGGGGCGACCGCTTTGCCCAGCTCGAAGATCCGTTCGGACACCGCTGGTCCGTGGCGACGCACCAACGCGATGTGTCGATGGAGGAGATGCAGGAAGCCGTCCGTGCGATGCAGCATTGATCGCTGTGCTCATGCGCGACAACACGCGGGCACGGAAGACGTACCCGCGTGTTGCTGTGCGTCAAAGCGGACTATCTTGAGCGGTCGTTTTACGGTGCGGGGTTTAAGGTGGTCGCTCAATGCGAACGCTTGACGCAATCGCTTGCTGAAGCCGCCTGGTGAGGCCTCCCGGCGCAAGCGATTCGATTCGCCCAAAGCTTTAACGGATCACGGCATCGAACGAAAACGTACCGAGCGCCGCGCGTACTTCGTCCAGCGTGGCCTGAGTAACGGCTTTCGCACGCTGTGTGCCTTGCCGCAGCACGTCGAGCACATAGCCCGGTTCGCGTGCGAGCTGTTCGCGCCGCTCGCGGATCGGCCCGATCAAGGCCTGCAACTGCTCCTCGAGGCGGCGCTTGACCACCATATCGCCGAGGCCGCCTGCGCGGTATTCGGCCTTCAGGCGCTCGACGGTGGCGCGATCCTCGTCGAACGCATCGAGGTAGGTGAACACCATGTTGCCCTCCACGGTGCCCGGGTCGGAAGCGCGCAGGTGGTTCGGGTCGGTGTACATGCTCTTGACCGAATCGCGGATCGCGTCGGCGGAAGACGAAAGCGGAATCGAGTTGCCCTGCGACTTGCTCATCTTGGCTTTGCCGTCGACTCCCGGCAGCCGGCCCATGGCCGGAATCAACGCCTCCGCTTCGGGCAGCACGTCCTTGCCGACTTGCCGGTTGATGCGACGCACGATTTCGTTGGTCTGTTCGATCAGCGGCGCCTGGTCTTCGCCGACCGGCACGACGTGAGCCTTGAAGCCGGTGATGTCGGCGGCCTGGGCGACCGGGTAGCACAGAAAGCCGGCCGGGATATCGCGGCCGAACCCGCGTGCCTGAATCTCGTCCTTGATCGTCGGGTTGCGCTCGAGGCGCGCGACGGTCACGAAGTTCAGATACAGCAAGGTCAACTCGGCCAGCGCCGGCAGTGCCGATTGCACCGCAATGGTGGTCTTTTGCGGATCGATGCCGACCGCCAGATAATCGAGCGCGACTTCCAGCACATTGCGGCGCACCTTGTCGGGGTCATGCGCGTTGTCGGTCATAGCTTGCGTATCCGCGACCAGCACGTATTGTTGATGTGTCTCCTGCAGCGCCAGGCGGGTCTTCAGCGAACCGACGTAATGGCCGAGATGGAGCGCACCGGTAGGACGGTCGCCGGTCAGGACGGTACGGCGCGGGGAGAGGGTGTTGTCTTGCATAAACGGGCTCTTTTGAAACGCCGCCGCAGGACAAGCTAACCGGGGATACAGCACCATGTCAGCCGGACTGCGGCGGTCATGGTCGTAGTAAAGACGTGACGATGCCGCTCCTTCAGGAGCGCCACCAAGCGTAGAACAGGGAGAGGTTCATCGGGTACATGGCGTAAGGATGCCATATCCGCGTGAGGGTTGCCAATGAGAGGCCATGGGGACACGCACAAAGGAGGTGACTCCGTGCACGCCAGCGAAAAGCGTCGGTCAAGCAACGGACACGCGGTTATGCCGCCCTCACCTCGGCCAACAGTTCTGGATGACGGTCCAGCACCTTGAGCAGCTTCACCAATGCCAAAGGAGGTTTGGTCTTGCCGTTTTCGTAGCGTGAGAACGCGTTAATGCCGCCGCCGAAAATCTCGGCGGCTTCCCGCTGGTCCAGTGCGAGTTTCTTACGAACACTGGCAATGAAGGCAGGATCGACGATCGACGCATTGACCTGCTTGTTGAACTCGAGCATCGCCGCACTGGTACGTGCCGATTCGGCCATGTCCAGCACGACCTCGCCACAGGCCGGGCAATAGTCGCCGGTTACGGCAGGGACGACAGTCGACTCCCCTTTGTACACATACGGCATGTCCCGGGTATCACGTACCAGTTGGGCCGCCGCGCAAGACGGACACATCACGCTCATAGCTCCTTGAATGAGACGATCAGGACATCGTCAACTACGGTGAGTTTCAGATAAACCTCTCCGGCTGGTGTAGTCGGACGGTACACATCCTGCCAGACCCGATGATCGCCATACGTCGTCATACTCTTATAGAAGTCGGCCGAGGTCAGCGCCATGAGGACGCTGAGGATGCCGTCGAAGTCGAGTCCTAGCGCGGCGGCACCTGCCAGCGCCGACATGGTTGAACGCACCTTCTTTGCCTCGAGCAACGCTTTAACGACGGACAACTTGCAATGTGGCGTGCTCTTTGCCATAAAAATATTAACCTATTTGGTTAAATTTGGCAAGTAGGTTAGTTCCAACGGATACTTTCCCTGGCGGCCAAGATAGGGCGGACCCTTCCCGCTCGCGTGTTGTGAACTCTGCGAGCGTGCCGGTTGCGTGGATGCCATCAGCCACAGCGCCAACAGTCAGTCGCTCAGCATCAGCTACGGGTCCAGTTAGATTACAAAGGAGACCATAACAAATTTTCGGTCAGAAATTGCGTCCCGAAATTCAGTCTGATGAGCGAAATCAACATCCTCGCGGGAGGGCGATATCTACATTGCGACAAGGGAATTCAGTGGCGATCCGATGACAACACATCGGACCCAGGAAGCGCAGAAGAACTACGAGAAAAACGCAAACGGCAGCGTAACCGCCAGATAAATCGCGAGCCCCGTCGCCGGCAGGCCGGCAGAAATCGCAACAATCGCGAGCACACTCGCCGTGACCGTCAGCACGAGCAGACGCATGCGGCGAGCACGCCGCGCCGCCAACGCCTCGCAGCGTTTCAGCGCAGGCAAGTCCTCGGATGCCGGTTCGGCATGCTGACCGATATTCACCCCTGCCATGATCGCGTCTCGTCGATTGATCCTGCCATTCTGGCACCGCCCGTATATCGGACATCTAAATAGCGCGCCGTGAAATGCAAAGGAAACGTATAAGACAGCCCGGTGCCGCTCAGCATCAAAGTGGCTTGCTCACACTCACAAACCGGATCGCAACCAACCCACAATTTCATCGCCCCGCCCTTGTCCTGGTTAAGACCATCAAACATCCTCCAAATCAGCATAACTCGCCAATTTTCCCGAAAGCATTCATTTGAAAGCGGTTTGCATGCCCGCATCGGAACCCGCGAGTTATCAACAGATTCTGTTCGCAAATCTGTTGATAACTCGCTGGAGAATCGCGTAAGCGGTTGATGCTGCTCGACTTTACTGGGAAAGGTCGAATCGGGTCAGGCTGCCTGCGCCGCCAGGGTCGCTGGCGGCGCCTCGTCCTGCCTAGACGCCCCGGCCTGCCGTGTCGGTGCGCTCGGCCTCGTTCGCGTGGGGCGCGATTCTCTCCTCCTCGGCCCATTGCCGGCGCGAGCGGTACATTCTCGCGAGCGCGAGACGCGCCATCTTGACCCAGCCCGAAGGCCGCGGGTCGGCCAGCATGCTGAGCGCGCGTGCATAGTCGAGCGTGAGGCCCGGCGTCCATGCCATGGTGGCGGCACGCTTGCGCACCTGCGCGGCCACCCACAACTCGGGGGTCGCGATCACCCGCAGGAACGGCTTCCAGCCGCTCTGACGGCCCAATACGCGAGCCGATGCGCCTTCGAGCGCCGCTTCGAGCGCCCGCGACACGGTGCTGGAACAATTGCGGTACGTGAGGTTGTAGGTCGTGTCCTGGCGGTACGTCTCCCAGAAGCGCCGCAGCCGCTCGGGATCGTAGTTGCGGATCCGCACCTGAACCGTCGACGGGCACCATGCTTTCGATTCGGTCCCATAGTCGGGCTGGAACAGACCCGGCACGTTGTTCTCCCGGGTGGCGCGCAGAAGCCGCGTGAATTCGTCCGGCGAGCGGTCGATTTCCACGCCCGGATAGAGGCTGATATAGACGCCCTCCGGCGACTCCAGCGCGGCATGTCCGGTCGAGATCACGCCGTTGCGGTCCACGGCGGCAATGTAGCGGTCGATGATCGGCTGGCGGCGCGCTTCGCCCTTCGAGGAGCCGACCGGCGTCCAGACATGCACGGTCAGCGCCGGTTCGTCGGCGGCCGGCGGGCCGTCCCATTGCACCACGGCGGGAGCCGCCTGCTGCACCCCGGCGGTCGCACTGGCGGCCTGCGCGGCCCGGTCCGCGGCCACCGCCGGGTTCGAAGACAAACGCCGCACCCGCGAGGCCAGCAGGATCATGTTCCAGCCGCCGAACATCAGCCCGAGTCCAAGACAGTACGGCACGGTGCCGACGTAATGCGTCGGAAACGGCTGATAGAAGAAAATCGCCAGCGCGATTTCGACCGCCCCACCGACTACCGCGAGACGCCAGGTCCGGTAGCGCACCACTCTGGCCGAGATGATCTGCAACAGACCGTCGGCAAGAAAGAGCGTGCCGAAGATCATCGACAGGATGAAATTACCGTGATGATGGCCGGCGAGGATCAGGGCAGCCGCTACGCAGAATGCCAGTCCCTTGACGTAGCGCAGCGTACGTTGGCCACCCATGCCGGTCCAGGCCACTGCGAGCGTGGCCAACCCTTCGACAAGCAGCAGGCAGGCGAACGGCGTGATCGGAAAGTACAGCGCGCTATCGAGCGCGTCGACGAAGACTGCGACACCGAGCACGAGGCTGATCCAGCCCAGTGTCGTCAGCGCCCGCCAGCGGGTACGAAGGTAGTCGACTCCCAACAGGATCATCACCAGGCGAACCATGGTCAGTCTCCGGATGCAGGCGTCGTGATCGTCGAGCGCCGCCGTGTCGGCGCGGCCGCGGTGGCGTAGCGCCATTCAGCGTTCGTTATATAGCATGCGCCCGGCATGCCGCAATGGAATTGCACGGGAGTTCGGGAGGGTAGCGCGCGAGGCGGGCCGCCTGCACTGGGAGTGTTCAGCCGTCGCGCCGCCCCACCCGCACGGCGACCGCCGCGCCGCGCATCGGCGCAGGACGCGCGCGCAGCGCCTTCCATTTGCCGGCGGCGGCCGCGAGCAGCAACAGCGCGCCGATAGCCACCAGATCGCCGGCCAGCCCGTTCAACCAGGCCGGCCCTCGCGCGAGCCGCACGGCAGTATCGACGCCGATCGACACCACCGTGCCGCCGACGAAGCACACCAGTCCCTGCTTGCCCACCGTGACCATCGCCGGCAGGCGCTCGGCGATCTGGCGCACCACCTGCATGCGGACCGTCTGGGCCACCAGCCACGCAATCGCCAGGAAGCTGACGACGCGCACCGCGGCGAGATTCTGCTTCATATATCCGGGCGTCGCCTGGGTTTCGAGGCACAGCTTGATGAACGCGAAAGTCAGCGCCACTGCGAGCGCCGCGCAGGTCAGCGAGCGCCCTGCTTTCGAGACCTGGAACGCATGCGATACCGGATGCAGACGGCACAGAATGCCCAGCATGAACATCAGTTGCCAGGCAAACGGATTGAACGCCCAACCACCAGGATCGGTGCTGGGCAAGGCATGCGCGAGCCACGCGGCGGCCAGCCACACGACGACGCTCACGCCCAGCGCGACGGCCGGCCGACGATTGGCAAGCGGCACCGAGAACGGTACACACAGCGCGAACAAGGTGTACATCGGCAGGACGGAAGACAGGAACGGCTGATGCCGCAAGGTGACGATACCCAGCAAGGTGCCCAGCGGGTGATGCAGCAGATCGGCCCACCCGGTCTCGCCCAATACCGGCGAATCGACATGCCACAGCATCAGCGATGCGCCCGCCAGCAGCATCAACGCGGCCGTGAACAGATAGGCGCGGTAGATCTCCCATGCGCGGATCGCGAAGCGCCGCCTGGCGGCGTATTCGCTGCGATACGTCGCGACATTGGTATAGGCCGCCGCCGAGGCGTAGCCGCCCAGAAACACGAAGACTTCGGCCGCGTCGCAATACGCATAGTTGTGCAACATGAAACGCGACAGGACGCTGCCTTGAATATGATCGAGCGTGATGACGATCAAGACGACTCCACGCAGGAAGTCGATTTCGAGCGATCGCCGGACGGGCGAATTCATCAACGGTAACTCCGTTTGCTGGGCGACCGGAACCTGCAAAGATTGCCGGGCCGCACGGGTGGATAACCGGATTGCCTGAACGCTGTGTGCCTGGAGCCTATGCCACGCGGCACTGCAATTCAATGACGCGTCCGCGCCGCGATTTTTCAACGTGTTACGTTGTCGCCGGCGAGATCGCGAGTCCTGTTGATTCCGGTCCGACACAAGCCTCAGTACGCGGTTCCCGTCGGGATTGCATTGAGATGTTCCATCGCACCGATATGCGTATTGCTTGATGCGGCGTGCGCCCGACAAGACCTGACGGCGCCTCGCGGGACCAGGCTGCGATCGTCGATTAATGTTAGGCGTGTAGTGATGACGAGAGGCTGGCAACAGTCTGTCAGTCTTGTCACTCTGAAAGCGCGCTAGCCCGGCGAAAGCGAGCTAGCGGCGAAGGAAGGAGCCCGTGGAGCGGCATCTCGCAGCAGAGATTTTCCGCTGCTGCAATCACACCCGCAGCGACTCCTGTATTGACATCCGGTTACAAAAAAGTGGTCAAAAAATCCAGCGACTTTCCGCCGGCTTGCGCAGCGCTTTCATCCGCGAGCAAGCGTGCAGGATTCAGACCCGTGCGGCCAATGCTTCAGGCCGCCGCGACGTGCAACAGCGCGTCGCCCTGCTCGCCGCCCAGCACATCGACGATGTCGGCAAACATGCGCGCCAGTTCGCCGGTCATCAGCGTCATGTCCGAGTCGAACTGCTCGTCGTCGTTGTGCGCGGTCGGATCGCTCGCTTCCTTGATGACGTCAAGCGGCGTGACGCGCTTGATGGTCAGCGACGGGGTCAGGACAAACGACACACGGTCGTTCCATGTCATCGCGAGGCGCATGCACTGCTTGCCGGCTTCGATGTGGCGGCGCATGTCCTCGACATCGAGCGCATGCCCCACATATCGCACGGTTGCATTGCCCTGCGCAGGCGAGCGCAACTCGGTGTCCTGATCCAGCGTGAAGCCGGCCGGCGCGTCGCCTGACAGGAGCCACCCGGTCATCGCCGCCACCGGCGATTGCGCGACGCGCACGCTGGCGAGCGGCAACTGGCCGACCGATTTGACCAGCAGCCCGAGCACTTCGTCAGCGACGGCTTGCGACGACGCGTCGATCACGAGCCAGCCATGCACCGTGTCGATCCACACCCGAGTGTCGCGACGGATGCTGAAAGCGCGCGGCAGCAGTTCGTCGGTGACCTGCTCCTTCAGTTCGCGCATCTGCTTGCGGCCAGGTTTGAAGCCCTGCTGCTCTTCGAGTTCGAGCGCACGCGCCTTGGTCACCTGATTGACGACCGAGGCGGGAAGCAGCTTCTTTTCGGCGCGGAACATCAGCAGCATCTGGCGGTTAATCGAGTAGACGAGCGAGTCGTTATCGCGCGGCGAGGCCCATCCCTGGGACTGCATTTCGACGCTGCCGCCCGGCTGGAACGCGTGCGGCGCCAGCCATTTTTCCATCTGCTCGGGGGTAACGGACCACGGAACGGGAAGACGATGAAGCTGAAGGTTTTTGAACCACATGGGCGTACAGGCAAAGCGCATCATTCTATACGACACTCGCTGGCGCGAGTGATCGCATTGCACGCGGCAGCGAATCGCCGCGTATCGGTGAAGCGGCATGCGGTGCGGTTGTCCGGTTGCGGATCGTCTTCGCTTAATTGATCAGCAGACCTACGATTACTGCAAAACGCCGCAAGCTTGCGATCTCACGAGGAACGCTCGCCAAACCGCGCACGCGCCTGATGCACCCGGGCGCCGCGAAAGTCCACGCCCGCAATGATCAAATCCGCCGAAAGGCGCCTTCAGCCGCCAAACCCATTCTCAGCCGACAGTGTTCGCGCCGAGAATGCAGCCAGCTTCAACCCCGAACCCCCTCTCCAAGGGAGCCTTCGATGTCGCCCCCGTTTTCTTCGGCAATCCGCGTTGCGCTCGCCGACGCCGTCAACCCTTAAAAAGGCGCACACCACCAGGCCGCCGCCCTCCGCTTTTCGCGCAAATCACCTAGACTTTTGGCATGCAGTGGAAATGGATGGAGGCTGCCATGGCGGAATCGATGGTCAGCATCGTAGTGGGATTGGTGGTGATCGTCACCGGGGTGACGATCCTCGGCGCGCACTACCGGCGCAATCACCGGACGTGGCCGCTCACGCGGCTGGACGGCCACCGGCTGTGGGAACGCATGCGGCATCGCCACTGAAGCGCACCGCCAGCCGGAACGCCGCAGGGGCGGCAAGGCCCCTGTGGCGGCTCCCCGCCGCGCCGCGCAGGTTGCGCGCACGGCCCGAACGGAGACAACCATGTCCGATGAAACCGATGCCTGGCAAATGGTCGAATACGAAGGTTTCGAAATCCACGTGTCGCCGCGCCCTAAAGAGCCCGATGCGCCGCCCGGCCAGAACCGCTTCACCTACCTGGGCTACGTTTGCCACCCAGGCGCCGATCCGGCGCTTCCCGGGCACGTGGTGCCGTTTCATGCGGACGGCGAGGAATGGTTTGCGAGTATCGAGGACGCGCGCTACGAGGCGGTGCATGCCGGACGCAGCATCGTGGACGGCACGCATCCGGATTTGTCTGTTCTATCGCTGGTGACGGGCGGCGTGTAAGCCGCCGTCCGGGGCATCCGGCCCAGGCCAGGAATGCCACGGCATCAGATCTAAGGCAGGCGCCCGGCCACCGCCGAATCGCGCCCGTTCCACGCCAGGCCGGAAGGACCGTCGCGGCCGGAAATCTGCTGCGCAAGCAGCAGCATGCGCTGATTTGCGCTGTCCGGCGCGAACGTCGCCACTTTCCTCTGTGCGTTCTGCACCAGAGTTCGCCGCAGCAAGGTGTCCGTATGCAGGCGCCCGATGGCGCGCGCCATTTCGTCGATATCGCCGATCGGCACCAGCATGCCCGCCTCGCCGCCTTCGAGCAGGTCGCGCGGTCCGGTCGGACAATCAGTGGAGATCACCGGCGTGCCGAGCGCCATCGCCTCGCCGAGCACCATGCCGAAGCCCTCGTAGCGGCTGCTCAGCACCAGCATTTCAGCCCGACGAATGTAAGGGAACGGGTTCGAACAGAAGCCGAGAAAGTGAACCGACTTGCGAATGCCGAGTTCGACCGCCAGTTGCTCGAGTGCCGCCTGATCGGGCCCCTCGCCGATCAGTACGAGGTCGGCCGAACTCAGCCGTTGCGCGCGCACCTGAGCGAATGCGCGCAGCAAGGTCTTGTGATCCTTCTGCCCTTCGTCGAGGCGCGCCACCGAGACGATAAAAGTCTCCGCCGGGCACTCGATCGCGTTGCGCGCCTTCAGGCGCAGCGACTCCACGTCGATGACGTTCGGCAATTCCACCAGATTCACGCGATCGGCCGGGAAGAGCTGCTGTGCCTCGCGCAACATGTCGGGCGTCAGCACCGCGATGGCGGCGTAGCGGGAGTATTGTCTGACGCGGCGCGCGAGGTAACGCGCGCTCTTGCTGCCGAGGCGGGTCGCGAGACTGAAGTGACTCACGCCGAACCACGGCACCTTGCCCGCGCCGGCCAGGTGGCGCAGTGAAAAATCGAAGTCGCAGACAATGTCCTGATCGCGGACGAGCCGCCGAAAGCGCGCGCCTGCGAGGGGACGAATCACGCCGTAGGTCAGCACCTTGTGCAGCAGCTTGAGCGGGCCGCTGAGCTTGCCCTGGCGGCGCGTCTCGTGCAGCGAGTTCATCCACTTCGACGCGGCCAGCACGTGGACCGGCACGTCGTCGGGAATCGAATGGGCGCGCCAGAACAGCAGTTCGTCAGTCGGATAGGTCACGCACACGCTGGGCGCAAAGAGGCGCCTGTCGAGCGTCTTCAACCACGCGAGCAGCGACGTTTCCGTGCCGCCCTTGCCGAAATCGTTGATGTGAAACAGGATGCGCCGCGGCGGATCGAGCGGTTCGGTGCGGTCGTGTCGACTATCGTATTTCATACTCTCAATGCATCCAGACCTGACTTCAACGGGAGACAGCGACAACGGACTGCGCGCGCACCTGGTTCAGCCGAGCCCGCGGGACGGACGCCGCGACGCCCCGGCCGGTTCGGCGAGCGGCTGGGCGCTTCCCAGCAGAAGGCCCGCGAACGACCAGAAAGCGAGCATGGTGGTCTGCCACATGAAATCGTCGGTGGTATTTTTCGCGATCATACCCGCAACCAGCGCGATGCCTGCCGCGCACAGCCACGGGTCGCTGCGCCGCACGCGCCAGAAACTCACCACCAGAGCCAGCAACAACGCCGTTTCGAGGACGACGCCGATCATGCCGGTCTGCAGCCAGGTATTGAGGAACAGATTGTGGGCATGGGTCAGCGCCTGGGGTTCGATAGTCAGCAGGCTTTGCGGCATCTCCCGCTGATAGACCATGCCCGGCAGCGGCTTGCCGAAGCCGACGCCGATCCATGTGTGCCGCTCCGCCTCGCTAGTGTAAAACTCCCACAGTTTCGGCCGCGTGTCGGACGACACCGTATCGCCGATACTCGAAAACGCCTGCGGGAAAAACACCAGACGGCCCTCGATCGCAACGTCGTGCGACGCCGCGGCGGGCACGGCGGGGCCCAGCCGTAGCCGTGCGCTGTATTCCAGCGTGCCGACGCCCGCCGCGCCGACCACGGCAAACGTCAGTAGCGCAAGCAGCGCGTGACGCCGATACCAGGGAAACAGCGCGACCAGTAGCGTCGCCACGGCGGCCGGCCAGAAAAACCGGTTGAGCGTGGCGAGACCGATGAACAGGCACAGCACGAGGCCGCTCAGGCCGAAGACACGCCAGCGTGGACGCAGCAGCGCGCCGCTGAACAACGCCATGGCGAACACCGCCATCGTACTGGTATGGCCGACCCGGTTGTAGAAATGCAGCGGAAACGTGTTGGCGGTAGGCGGCTGCAGATGTCCCCAGTAGAGCGCGCTGATCAGGGCCAGCAGCACGCAGGCCACCCAGCTCACCAGCACGAATGGGGCTAGCCGCTGCGTGCGCGTGCCAAGCAGCCAGAAACCCCAGAACGACACCAGCGGGTACAGCACCTCGTCGAACCACGCGTGAATGCTGACCGCGGGATAGGCCGACCATGCCACCGCGCCGAGACTCCAGAGCGCCCAAGCGGCGATCGGCACGACCAGCGGCCAGTTGCGCAAGGAAGGACGCTGCGGCGACAAGGCTGCTGCCAGCGTGCCGAGCGCCAGCAGCGCGAGCGCGTTGAACACGACGGCCGTCATATGCCCGAACATCACCGCGAACAGGATGACTGGACACGCAATCCACAAGACGCGCTCGACGCGCGCGAACGTGTTAGTCATTACACTTCCACCAGAACATTTTTCAATGCGTTATACACAGACTCGACCGAGATACGTCCCATGCAGCCGGCGTGGTCGCCCTCCCAGGCAACGCAGGTGGTCGAATTGCGGTCACAGCGCCGAACCCATGCCACTTCGCGCCGGAAAATAAACGGTTGATCGCGACAAGGCATGTCAACGATCGTCACCGGCACGAACGGTACTTCACTCCAATAGCGGCCCGCGCCATGAATCTGCGCACTGCCGGGGCCGAACAGCGCTACCGTCGGCACACCGACCAGGCGGCCCAGGTGGGCAACCCCCGTATCCGGACACACCACCGCTTTGGCGCCGGCAAACAGATGCCACAACTCGCCCAGCCCGACCCGTCCTGCCAGATTCGGATGATGCGGGTCCGGGTCGATGCCGCGGATCAGTTCGGCCTCGCCGGGGCCGCCACTCCAGACCGGAATATAGCCGAGTGCCTCGACACGCTGCGCAAGTTCGCGCCAGCGCGCATCCGGCCAGCGCTTGACTCCAGTGCTCGCGCCCGGATGCAGCACGACGTAAGGTTGCGTAAGCAGATGCGCATCCGGCAGCACCGCGTGCGCAGGCGCCGGCCAGTCGGTGGGCCGGTAAGCGCGCGGCGGTGCGCCTTCGACCAGTTCGGTGGCCAGATCCGCCCATGCCGCCGGCGCAGCGGGATACGGCACGCTCTGGTTGAGCGGCCAGTTTTTCCACGCCGGCACGTCGCCCGCATGCGCGACGATCCAGCGGCAGCCCGCGCCAAGCGCGAGCCAGCTATGCCGGTTGTCGCCGAGCACCAGACCGAGATCGTACGGGCCGGAATCCAGCACCCCTTTGACGGAGGCGAGGTCCCGCGGGTCGAACGGCAAGGCCGTGACGTCGAAGGGCCGTCCGGCATACAGCGGCACGATCGCCTTCGGACAGGCGAGGACGATCCGCGCCTGCGGATACTGCGCGCGCAGCTTGGCCAGCAGGGGCGTGAGCAGCAACGTGTCGCCCAGCAACAGATGATGCGCGAGGAGGATGTGTTGCACAGACGCCGGCCGGCGACGCAACGGCTTGAGCACGAGGCGCGGGATGGCCCGCGCAAAGATGCGGATACGCCCGGACAGTCGGCTCATTGGGTCATCGGCACGTTGGTCCCGTCCGCGATCTGGCTAGGCGCCGGCAGCCGGCTCGAGGTCGCGTTCCCCATGCAGAGTCTCCAGCGGTATTCTTGTCGATAACCTACGCCCCAGCGCCGGATTGCGCCGCACACGGCAAAGCCGGCGCGGTGACGGCAGGCACCCCGCACCCGCCTTCTGACGGCGCCAGCACTGGAAGCGAAATGAAAAAAACGAACAGGCCGGTCGTTGGTCTGACCAGAGGTGATATGGCGAAAAATTATAGCATGCGCGGCAGGCTGAAAAGCCGCCCGGACGGGCCTGTGCGGGCGGGCGTCGGGGGTGTCTGAGCTGCGTCGGCACAGGCCTTGCATCGGTCAATTCCCGCCGCGGATATGCTTGGCCAACGCAAGCAGGGCGTCGACATGGCCGCTCACGCTCGCGTCGTACAACACGGCGCCAATCGCCACGTCCGACGGCGACGCGTGCAACGGCGACGCGGCAGCAAGCCGCTGCCGGACCGCACGCTCCAGCGTGGCGCGCAGGTCGGCCTCGTCATCTGGTGCGAACACGAACTTGGCGTGCGCCGCAATCGCATCGCAACAGCCGATGCTCGACGGCAAGATCACCGGCGTACCGCACATGACCGACTCGACGCCAACCAGCCCGAACGGTTCGTACTTCGAGGCGAGGATCGTGAAATCGGCCGCACGGTAGCCGTCCTCGATCTCCTTCACGTAGCCGATGTAGCGCAGCCGCTCCGAGGTGCGCGCAGGCGGCCGCCCCGCCACGGCCAGCACGACGGGCAGCGTGGTGCCGCGCAGCGCCGCTTCGATCAGCGGCAAACCCTTGCGCTCATGGCTGCTCGACGGGAACAGCAGCACGATCTCATCATCTGCGAAGCCGAACTTGCGCCGCAGTTCGGCGCGCCGCGCAGGATCGACCGGTGTAAAGCGCGTGCCGTCGACCGGCGGATACAGCACCCGGATCTTGGCTTCATCGATGTTGTAGAGCTCGCGCAGTTCGTCCTGCATCAACTGCGAGTGCGCGACGATCACGCTCGACTTCTCGTACTGACGGCGCTCCAGCGCGATCTGCCAGCGGTCCGAGCGTTTGTGGACCCGCCCAGTGGCGCGCAGAAAGCCAAGGTGAGTGCCGCCGCAGATCGCGATCTCGGACGAGTCGACCCGATTGCAGCCAATCAGCACGTCGACCCGGGCGGCCCGGCGCGCCCGGTGCAGCCGCCACGAAAACCAGAGGTCGCGCAGCTTGCCGGGCAGAAACGAGACATTGATGCGATGCGGCTCGACCATGCGGCTTTCCGGCACCGACATGTCGAAACGGCGCGCGAAGAAGGCCAGATCGATGCCTGCGGCGGCGAAGCCACGCACCAGATCCATCGCGTAGCGCTCGAGGCCGCCACTTTGTTTCAGCGCATTACTGGAGAGTCCGATTTTCATTATTCAGACGAGTGCGTGCAGGGCGTCGGGGAAACCGTAAGGGGGAAATCAGCCGCGCGGCTGCCGGGCAGCCGTGCCACGGCACGGCTGCGGCACGGATTAGAGCACACCCAGGATGCGATTGACTTTCAGCGTGGCGTTAATACATCAAGCCGCATTCTGCTGGAACTGGATGCGATGCAGATGCGCGTACAGGCCATCTTGCTCCAGCAGTTCGCGGTGACTGCCGCGCTCGACGATGCGCCCGGCTTCCAGCACCAGAATCCGGTCCGCGCGCTCGATGGTCGACAGCCGGTGCGCGATGACGAGCGTGGTGCGCCCCTTCATCAGCGTTTCCAGCGCCGCCTGCACGTGACGCTCGGACTCCGAATCGAGCGCCGAGGTGGCTTCGTCGAGGATCAGGATCGGCGCATCCTTGTAGATGGCGCGCGCAATCGCCAGACGCTGGCGTTGACCGCCCGAGAGCATCAGGCCGTTGTCTCCGACCAGCGTCTCGGTACCCTTTGGCATGGATTCCACGGTATCCCACAGGTTCGCCGCCTGCAAAGCGGCCTTGACCTTCTCCGGATCTGCCGTCTGGCCGTAGGCGACGTTGTGCTCAATCGTGTCGTTGAACAGCACGACGTCCTGGCTCACCATCGCGATCTGGCTGCGCAGCGCGTGAATGCCGTATTCCGGCAGCGCCACGCCGTCGACCAGAATCTCACCGCCGGTCGGATCGAAGAAACGCGGCAGCAGATTCACGAGCGTGGTCTTGCCGCTGCCTGACGGGCCGGCCAGCGCCACCATTTCGCCCGGCGCAACCTTGAACGACACACGGTCGAGGGTCTGCCGGTCGTGCGTGCTGGTGGCGCCGTAATTGAACGATACATCGCGGAATTCGACCTCGCCGGAAGCGCGCTCGAGCGGCTTGCCGCCGCCCTGTGGCTCGGCCGGCTCGTCAATCAGGCCGAAGATCAGCTCGGCCGCGGTCATGCCGCGTTGCAGCGGCTGGTTGACGTCCATCAGGTGCTTGAGCGGCGAGACGATCAGCAACATCGACGTAATGAACGCAACAAAGCCGCCAACCGTCGTGCCGCCGTGCGCCGATTGCACGACCGCAATCGTGACCACGACCGCCACCGCGACCGACGCCAGAAACTGGGTCAGCGGCTGGGCCAGTCCGCCGGAAGTCGTCATACGCAGCGAGTAGCCGCGCAGACGGCGGCTCATTTCGGCGAAACGATCAATCTCGTATTTCTCGCCGTTGTGCACCTTGACCACCTTGTAGCCCCCCACCGTCTCCTCGACGATGTAGGACAGCTCGTTGGTGAGCATCTGGTTTTCGCGGTTGAGCCGGCGCAGCTTGCGGTTGATCTTGCCGATCACCCAGCCGATTAGCGGCAGCATCACCGCGACAATCAGCGTGAGCTTCCAGTTCAGATAGAACAGGTAGCCGAGCAGGAACAGGACCGTCAGCGAATCGCGCACCAGCGTGATCATCACGCCCAGCAGCACGTTGAGAATCTGATTGACCTCGAAGACGATTGCGTTGATGACGGTGCTGGCCGTCTCACGCTGGAAGAAGCCGACGCTCGTGTGGACCAGCCGTTCGAACATCTCCAGACGCAAGCGCAGCAGGATCGTATTCGAGACGTACGCAAGCAGGTAACCGGAAGCGTATTGGGAGACTCCCCGTACCAGCGCGAGCCCGATCACACCGAGCGGCACAATCCAGGCCAAACCGGCGGCGGCATGCGCGCCGAAGCCCTTGTCCAGCAGCGGCTTGAGCAGCACGGGAATCAGCGCGTCGGTGCCGGCGCTTACGCCCATGGCGGCAATCGCCCCAATCAGGGTCCACAGGATCGGTTTGATATACGGCCAGAGTCGGCGTAGCAAGACGTAAGGCGACGACGCCTCGCCTGATCCGCCGATGACTTTGCTTAAGGTGGGCTTCGCGCTCAAGGAATCCTCTAGAAAGGCGAACAGCGCGCCCACCCGGCGGGCGGACGCACAAAATACCGCATTGTAAACGCTTGGGCGGCCCCAGCGCCCGACCCGTTGTGCCGGGCTGACAGCCGGCTTTCAGCGGCTTGCCGAAGGGTTCATGGGGCGCGCCGTGCGCTGTGTATATATACTTGCGCGACGCGTTTTGCCCACCCTGCACCTTCTCCGCTATTCAGGCATGAAAAAAACCACCCTCGGCGTCGCCCTGATCACCAGGAATGCGGCGCCGCGCCTGGCCGAGTGTCTCACCGCCGTGGCGTTCGCGGATGCGATCGTCGTGATCGACGGCGGCAGCACCGACGGCACCGTCGAGATTGCCCGCGCCCACGGCGCCCGGGTGCTGCAGGAGCCCGACTGGCCGGGCTTCGGGCCGCAGAAGAATCGCGCGCTCGATGCGCTCGACACCGACTGGATCCTGTCCATCGATGCCGACGAAATCGTCACGCCGGAACTCGCCACGGCGATCCGCGCCGCGCTGGCCGCACCGGCCGCCGAGGTCTATGCGGTAGACCGCCTGTCGAGCTTCTGCGGACACTGGATCCGCCACAGCGGCTGGTATCCGGACTGGATTCCGCGCCTCTTCAAGCGCGGCGCCGCCCGCTTCTCGGACGATCTCGTGCACGAGCGGCTGGTGTTCGACAGCCCGGCGCAGCGGCTGACCGGCAAGCTCATGCATTACTCGTACGAAGACTTCGAAACCGTGCTGCGCAAGCTCGACGCGTATTCGACGGCGGGCGCGCAGCAGCGCCATGCAGCAGGCAAAGGCGGCAGCTTCGGCAAGGCACTGGGGCGTGGACTCTGGGCGTTCGTGCGCACATACGTGCTGCGGCGCGGCTTTCTCGACGGCCGCGCCGGGTTCATGATCGCGGTGTTCAATGCGGAAACGGTGTACTACCGGTTCCTGAAGCTCGCGCGCCTCAACGCGCGAGAGCGCTAAGCGCGGCTTCGCGCTGGGCGCGAGGCAACAGCGCGGGCCGTAGCCGTCAATAGACGATTTCGATCGAACTGCCGGCGAACTCGCCGCGCAGTGCCGCGAGCAGTTCGTCGGTGGGTTTCACGCGCCAGGCATCGCCGAGACGCACTTCACCTTGCGCATTCTCGCTGCGATAGACGATCTGCACCGCCAGTCCGTTCGGAATCTGCACGGCCTGGCGCTGACGCCCGCCGTCGCCGCCGAAGCCGCCGCTACGGCCTCCACCACCGCCGCGCGCCGGCGCTGCGGGCGCCTGCGCGGCCTGCGGCTCATCGGCTCCGGCGCTGTGCGCCTCCAGCACGCGACGCAGCGCGAGCGCATCGGCGTTGCCGTTCATCTGCACCTTGACGGCTTCCGCATAGCGGCAACGCGCGCGGCCGAGATCCATGACGGTGTCGACCGTGAAGCGGATGCCGCCGGTAAACGCGTCGTTACGCGCCTGGCCCTGCACCACCAGCAGTTCGTCTTCCTTGAAGAGCTGCTTGTGGGCTTCGAACGTCTCGTTGAAGACCGTCACTTCGCATTGACCGGTACCGTCGTCGAGCACTGCGATCAGCATCTTGCCGCGCTGGGTCATCTGCGTGCGCAGCGAGGAGATCACGCCGGCGATCAGCTTGTCGCGCCCTTCCTTCAACTCGCCGATCTTTTGACGCGCGAAGCGGCGCACTTCGTCCTTGTAGGCGTCGAACAGATGGCCCGAGAGGTAGAAACCGAGCGCGCCCTTCTCTTCCTGCAGCTTCTTCTTTTCCGGCCATTCGGGCTCGTCGACGAGCTCATGGCCTTGCGACGGCGCGTCGCCCATGTCGAAGAGACCCGCCTGCATCGCGTTGGCGCTCGCCTGCTCGGCCGCTTCCATGGCCAGCGAGACCGACGCGATCAATTGCGCGCGATTCGCATGCAGTGCGTCGAACGCACCCGCGCGAATCAGCGCTTCGACCGTGCGGCGATTGACCACCCGGCGGTCGATGCGGTTGCAGAAATCGAACAGGTCGATGAACGGACCTTCTTCGCGCGCCCGCAGGATTTCTTCGATCGCGTTCTGGCCACTGCCTTTGATCGCGCCAAGACCATAGCGGATCGTCTTCGAACGCTTGCCGTCTGCTTCCGCTACCGGCTCGAAACGGTACGCCGATTGATTGATGTCCGGCGGCAGCACCTTCATTCCGTTCGTGATGCAGTCTTCGAACAGAATCTTGACCTTGTCGGTATCGTCCATGGCGAGCGACATATTCGCTGCCATGAATTCGGCCGGATGGTGCGCCTTCAGCCATGCGGTGTGATATGCGAGCAGCGCATACGCGGCCGCGTGCGACTTGTTAAAGCCGTAGCCGGCGAACTTCTCCATCAAGTCGAAGATTTCGTCGGCCTTCTCGGCGGTCAGCCCGTTCTTCGCGGCGCCCTGACGGAACAGTTCGCGATGCTGGGCCATTTCCTCGGCCTTCTTCTTACCCATCGCGCGGCGCAGCAAGTCGGCGCCGCCGAGCGAGTAGCCGCCGATGATCTGCGCCATCTGCATCACCTGCTCCTGGTAGACCATGATGCCGTAGGTCT
Source organism: Paraburkholderia sp. SSBN10T (assembly GCF_056619545.1). Classification (NCBI taxonomy): domain Bacteria; kingdom Pseudomonadati; phylum Pseudomonadota; class Betaproteobacteria; order Burkholderiales; family Burkholderiaceae; genus Paraburkholderia; species Paraburkholderia sp. SSBN10T. The sequence goes on along the minus strand of NZ_JBWQQI010000021.1, from coordinate 4,767 downwards.
CTTTCAGGATGGGCTCGACGCGCGGATCGGGATACTCCACCACCTCGCGGCCGTGCTTACGGGCACAGAAGCTCGGGATCAGGTCCATCGGGCCCGGCCGGTACAAAGCCACCAGCGCGATGATGTCCTCGAAGCGGTCAGGCTGGGCGTCTTTCAGCATGCCCTGCATGCCGCGGCTTTCAAGCTGGAACACGGCGACCGTGTTGGCCTTCTTGAGGATCGTGAACGAGGACGGATCGTCGAGCGGCACCTGCGCGAGCGACCAGTCCTGCTTCGATGCATCGAGCCTACGGATATAGCGCTCGGCCCAGTCGAGAATGGTGAGCGTGGTCAGGCCCAGAAAGTCGAACTTGACGAGGCCGACCGCTTCCACGTCGTCCTTGTCGTACTGGCTGACGACGCCGCTCTCGTCGCCCTGCGTATAGAGCGGACAGAAATCGGTCAGCTTGCCCGGCGCGATCAGCACGCCGCCCGCGTGCATGCCGACGTTACGCGTCAGGCCCTCGACGCGCTGCGCGAGTTCCAGCAACTGATGCACTTCGTCTTCGTTGTCGAAGCGCTCCTGCAGGAGCGGCTCTTCCTTCATCGCGTCGGCGATGGTGACGTGCTTGCCGGGCTTGAACGGAATCAGCTTGGCGATGCCGTCCGTGAACATGTAGCCGAGATCGAGCACGCGGCCGATGTCGCGCACGGCCGCCTTCGCCGCCATCGTGCCAAACGTGGCGATCTGCGATACCGCGTCCGCGCCGTACTTGTCCTTCACGTACTGAATGACGCGGTCGCGCCCGTGCTGGCAGAAGTCGATGTCGAAGTCGGGCATCGACACCCGTTCCGGATTCAGGAAACGTTCGAACAGCAGGTTGTAGCGCAGCGGATCGAGGTCGGTCACGCCGAGCGCATACGCGACCAGCGAGCCCGCACCGGAGCCCCGGCCCGGCCCCACCGGCACGCCGTTGTTCTTGGCCCAGTTGATGAAGTCCGCCACGATCAGGAAGTAGCCTGGGAAGCCCATCTTGATGATCGTGCCGCACTCGAATTCGAGGCGCTTGTAGTAGGTTTCGCGCTGCGCGTCGCGCTCGGCCACGTTGGGATACAACTGCTCGAGGCGCTTTTCCAGCCCCTCCTTGGACAGATGCACAAGGTAGTCGTCGAGCGACATGCCGTCCGGCGTCGGGAACAGCGGCAGCTTTGGCTTGCCGAGTTCGAGCGTCAGATTGCAGCGCCGGGCGATCTCCACGGTATTGGCAAGCGCCGACGGAATATCCGCGAACAGCGTGGCCATTTCGTCTTGCGAGCGGAAATACTGCTCGGTCGTGAAGCGCTTCTGACGGCGCGGATTGGCGAGCATGTCGCCTTCCGAGATACAGACGCGCGCTTCGTGCGCGGTGAAGTCGTCGGGCGTCATGAACTGCAGCGGGTGGGTGGCCACCACCGGCAGTTTCAGCGCGGCCGCGAGCGCCACCGCCTGCTGCACGTAGGCTTCGCCGCCCGGCTGGCCGCAGCGTTGCAGCTCGATGTAAAAACCGTTGGGGAAGACCTTGGCCCAATGTTGCGCGTTGCGTTTGGCCGCTTCCTCGTTACCGGCCGCGAGCGCCATGCCGATATCGCCCTGCTGCGCGCCGGACAGCGCGAGCAGCCCTTCACCGAGACCGGTTTCGAGCCAGCCGGCTTCGATTTCGGCGCGACCGCGATATTGATTGGTGAGCCACGCTTTGGTCAGCAGTTCACACAGGTTCAGATAGCCGCGCCCGTTTTTGACGAGAAGCAGCAGACGCGCGGGCTTGTCGCGGTCATCCGGATTGGTGATCCAGACGTCGCAGCCGGCAATGGGTTTGACCCCTTTGCCGCGGGCTTCCTTGTAGAAACGGACGAGGCCGAAGGCGTTGCCGAGGTCGGTGAGCGCGAGCGCGCCCTGACCGTCTTTGGCTGCGGCCGCGACGATGTCGTCAAGGCGCACGATGCCGTCGGCAATCGAGAATTCGGAGTGAACGCGGAGATGAACGAAGCGAGGATCTGACATGGGCGGTATTGTAACTCCAGCCTCCCGAAGATTTGAGACGAAACGGACACGTTGGCCATCCGGCCAGGAGGCGGCCAGCGGGTGCGGATAAGGCCGGTTGCGCGAGCCCGCATGGTTGGGCGGGCAGAACAAATCAAGGGAGCCTTGCGCCGCCGCAACTGGATAGCCATACGGCCGACTCGGGCAATCGGGCCGCTTGAGGGATAATAACGGTTTCGCCCAATTCGCCGTAGCTGCGGCGCGTGCCGTTTGCCGCGCCGCCGGGCTCCTTTACCGCTGGACCATCATGAGCATCGTCAATCTCGCCGCCTACCAGTTCGCGACCCTCGAAGCCACTGCCGAGTGGCGTCCGCTCGTCACCGAGCGGTGCAACGCACTCGGTCTGCGCGGCACGATCCTGCTCGCGCCGGAGGGCATCAACCTGTTCATCGCGGGCACCCCGGAAGCGGCCCGCGCATTTATGGACTACCTCCGCCACGACCCGCTGTTCGAGGGCAAGTTCGCCAACCTGCAGTTCAAGGAAAGCGTGTCGGAGAAGCAACCATTCCGCCGCATGCTGGTGAAACTGAAGCGCGAGATCATCACCATGAAGAAGCCGGCGATCCGCCCGGAACTGGGCCGCGCGCCGTCCGTGGATGCACCTACGCTCAAGAACTGGCTCGACCGCGGCCACGACGACGCAGGCCGCCCGGTAGTGATGCTGGACACGCGCAATGCGTTCGAAGTGGACGTCGGCACGTTCGACGACGCGCTCGACTACCGGATTAACAAATTCAGCGAATTTCCGGCGGTGATCGAGCAGAACCGCGCGGACCTGGAAGGCAAGACGGTCGTGTCGTTCTGCACGGGCGGGATTCGCTGCGAGAAGGCCGCGATCCACATGAAGGAAGTGGGCATCGAGAACGTCTACCAGCTCGAGGGCGGCATCCTGAAGTACTTCGAGGAAGTGGGCGGCGCGCACTACCACGGCGAGTGCTTCGTGTTCGACTACCGCACGGCGCTCGATCCCGAACTGAAGCCGACGGCAACGGCACAATGCTTCGGCTGCCGCGCGGTGGTGAGCCCCGAGGCGCAGCAGTCCCCGCTTTACGTCCCGGGCAAGACCTGCCCCGCATGCCATCCCGAGCGAAACGCCGCACACGCAGCGTAATGGATGAGGCGGTTCTCGCGAATGAACAACGTGGCCCGTCTGCGTGACGACGCCTCAGCATTGCGAGCCCAGGACCGTTTCACAAGGGCGAATCAAGGATAGCGCCCAAGAACAACGCCGCATCGAGAGCCAAGAAATGACTTACCGAGGCCGCTTCGCCCCCTCGCCTACTGGACCGTTGCATTTCGGCTCGCTGGTGAGCGCACTCGCTAGCTGGCTGGATGCGCGCGCACATGGCGGCGCGTGGCTGGTGCGAATCGAGGACATCGACGGCCCGCGCACAGTAGCCGGCGCAGCCGAAGACATTCTGGAAACGCTCGAACACTTCGGCCTGCGCGCGGACGAACCACCGCTATGGCAAAGCGGGCGCACGGCGCGCTACCAGCGGGCGCTGGAGCAACTACAGGACGCTGGGCTCGTCTACCCATGCGGTTGCACCCGAAAAGAGATCAGCGATTCGCTGCTGCACGCTCACACCCGCAACACGACCCTTGCCTACCCGGGCACCTGCCGCAACGGCCTGCACGGCAAACCCGCGCGCGCGTGGCGCCTACGCGTGCCGGACGGGGAGGCCGAGCCAGGCGTTACAGCAGAGACGGCCGGACACACCGGACGAAGCGACGCGCAAAGAACCGCGACGGACACTGAGCTAGACGCTGCGGGAAAACCAACCGGCGATCTGACGGAAAAAAGCAGGCGCGACGCAGCAACGATCACATTCGAAGACCGCTGGCAGGGCTTGCAAACGCAGAATTTAGCGACTGAGGTCGGCGACTTCGTATTGAGGCGAGCGGACGACCAGTGGGCGTATCAACTGGCGGTGGTGGTGGACGACGCTGATGCGGGAATCACGCACATCGTGCGAGGCGCGGACCTGTTGGACTCGACGGCACGGCAGATCTACTTGCAACGTTGCCTGGGCGTCGCGACGCCGGCCTATCTGCATGTGCCTGTGGTGACGAACAGCCTAGGTGAGAAGCTAAGCAAGCAGACGGGGGCGACGGCGCTGGACACGAGCCGTCCGCTGGATGCGTTGTACGCGGCGGCGGAACACCTGAGACTGGACATGGGCGAGCATCGCCACCAGTCGCTGAAAGCGTTCTACGAGGCGGCGACAACGGCATGGGCGAAACGCATCGAAACACTGCGTCCGGCCGCACCACAGTAACGCGAACGCGATGCCTCCCCTGGTTTCGGCCCATCGACGCAAACGGCCGAGAACATAGCACTTGTCGCAAACAGCATGGTTTGAAGCATGAGCGACGAGCAGGTTGCAGGTTGCGGGTTGCGGGTTGCGGGTTGCGGGTTGCGGGTTGCGGGTTGCGGGTTGCGGGTTGCGGGTTGCGGGTTGCGGGTTGCGGGCAGGCTAAGCCACGAACGTCCAGGAGCGAAGACCGAAGGGAGAACGACCGATCGGCGGCGCGAAGCGCGCGCTGGAGCGGATGAGCGCCTTGTCACTAAGGGGGGAGATGCGAGAGCAGGTCCTCGTGCGGACCACTCCGTGCTGGCTCAAATGGCGGACACCTACGAGCTGGCGGTGTGAGCCCGCTTTCTTTTGCCTACTTTTCTTTGCGGCGGTGTATGGACCGGAGACATA